>NZ_JAAMPA010000003.1:300000-506170 GCF_011758655.1 Modestobacter marinus | reverse complement strand
TCCCCCTCACCGGCGACCTCGAAGACGATCCGGTCGAACCCGGGGTGGGCACCCAGCCGGACGTCGGTGACCTACCAACCGGGGCGCCCGCGCCGGCGACCCACGGAGTCGGCGGTGTCCCCGGCCCCGATCGGCTCGACCCCCCTGCGCCGGCTCGTGGAGCACGGCCACGACCAGCCGGGTCGGCTCCTCGAGCACCGCCACGCCGAAGGGCACGCGCTGCTGCAGCCCGATCGTCCAGGCCAGCTGCCCCTCGAAGTCGCCGGTCCGGACGACCTCCGTGACGACACCGTCCCCGGACGGGGCGACCCGGTCGGGCCCGGTGTAGGTCTCCCGGGGCTCGTCGCCGGACAGGTCCACGCCGCTGGCCGGTGCGGCCCGGACCTCCAGGAACGCGGCACCCGGCACCGGGACCTCGGCGCCGGAGCCGTCCTCGGTGATCGGCGGCTCGACGTAGGACACCCGGTAGCTGGGGACCCGGTCGCCCGCGAACTCCAGGACCACCCGGTCGAACCCGTCGTGCCGGGCCGTCCGGACGTCGGTCAGGTGGGCCGTCGGCCCGGTCACGGCCGGGAAGTCCCCCGCCTGCACCGGGCCGGTGCTGGGTGTCCCCACGGGGGTGAGGGCGGTCTGGGGTGCCGGCGAGGCAGCGAGTGGCACCGGGGCGGGTGGTCCGGCCGGCGGGGCGGCGGTGGCACCCGCCGACCAGGCCGGTGGCCCCCAGCAACAGCGAGGACGAGAGTGCGAGGAAGGTGTTCACGAGGCAGACCCCGTTCCGGTCGCGCGTGTTCTCCTGGCCCTGTGACCCTTGCCACTGTCAGGGCCGTCAAACGTCCGTGGCCGAGTCGTCCGCCGCCGCAGTGAGCCGGCCGACCGGGGGTGCACGATCGGGTTGCCCGCTCGGCTCAACTGCCGCACCGCCGTGCCGATGTCCTCGGTGGACTGCGCCGACCGCTGCTGGGGCCGGGCAGCACAGCACGCCGGTCGCGTCCCCGCCGACCGGCGACGGCCGGCGATGGAGGACACGGATGAGGCGGCGCACCAGCACCCCGGTCGCGAGCACGATGGACACCGGGCAGATGCCCCGGGACGTCGAGGCGGTGGAGGCCGTGATCGCCCGGCTGGAGCAGGGCGTCACCGACGAGGCCCACGCGCACCGGCTCATCCTCGAGACGCTCGTCCAGGAGCTCGGCATCGGCTACGGCGGGGTGTGGCTGGCCGGCGACGGCGGCACCTTCCAGCTGACCCACGAGTCCGGTGCCCTGGCCCCCGCCATCGCCGCGCAGTTCGGGGCCCAGGCGCTGCAGATGACCGCCGCCGACGGCTACGGCGGCGAGGCGATCCGGAACAAGAGGACGCTGGTGACCGACGCCGGCAGCGACCCGCGGAAGTGCCTGCGCTGGGCCGCAGCGTCCAGCGCCGGCGCCACCGCCGGGTGCATCGTGCCGTTGGTGGAGAGCGGCCGGGTCGTCGCGCTCTACGAGTACTACAACGACGGCGAGCTGCCCTTCTTCGGTGCCCGCCAGGGCAAGTGGGACTCCCTGAGCCGCCTGCTCACCCACGCCCGCCGGTCCGCGCTGGGCAGGGCCGAGCTGCAGGAGACCCTCGACGACCGGGTCGCGGTCACCACGGTCGTCACCGAGCTGAGCGCGGCCCGCGACCAGCAGGCCGCCCTGCGGATCGCGCTGGACACCGTGCGGGAGGCCTTCGGCTGGGCGTACGGCTCCTACTGGGCACTCGACGAGAACGCGAAGGTGCTGCGCTTCCAGCAGGAGTCCGGTTCGGCCGGTGAGGAGTTCCGCAAGGTCACCCTGGCCGCGAGCTTCGCCGAGGGGGTCGGCCTGTCCGGGCGCACCTGGCGGTCCCGGGACCTCTTCTTCGTCCGCGACATCGGCGAGATGACCGACTGCGTCCGCGCCCCCGCGGCCCAGCGCGCCGGGGTCAGGTCCGGGGTGTGCTTCCCGCTGATGGTCGGCGGCCGGGTCATCGGCACGATGGACTTCTTCGTCACCAGGACGATCGAGCTGTCGGAGTCCCGCCGCTCGGCGCTGCGCAACGTCCAGCAGCTGGTCTCCCAGCGGCTGGACGTGCTGCGCCGCACGGAGGAGTCGGCCGAGAACGCCCGCGAGCTGCTGGACACGGTGTCCCGGCTCCGCGAGGCCGCCGGTGACGCCGGCCGGGTCGCCGAGAGCGCGGTCAGCCAGGCGTCCACGATGACCAGCGAGGTCGAGGCGCTGGACGAGGCCTCGGCAGCGGTCGGCGAGGTCATCCGGATCATCTCCGGCATCGCCGACCAGACCAACCTGCTCGCGCTGAACGCCACGATCGAGGCGGCCCGCGCCGGCGAGCTGGGCAAGGGCTTCGCGGTCGTGGCCAGCGAGGTCAAGGACCTCGCCCGGGAGACCGCCAACGCCACGCAGCGGGTGTCCGACCAGATCGCCGGGATCCAGGCGAGCAGCCGGGCGGTGGCCGACGGCATCCACACCACCGGGGAGATCATCGGCCAGCTGGACGCCGTCCAGGCCCGGATCGGTGAGGTGCTGGAGGAGCAGGCCCGGATGGCCTCCGCCTTCGACGAGCACGTCTGACCTCGCAGCGCCCCGGACCCCGCACCTCCCCGGAGGTGCGGGGTCCGTCAGCAGATGGCACACGACCCATCGGCTCTCGGAGGTTCCGGACGGCGTCCGGCTGGGCACGGTCCACCCCATGCGCCTACCCAAGCCCCGGGGCCCCGTCAGCGCCGCGCTGAGCGCGGACCTCCTCGCCGGGTCGACCCTGAGCACCCGCACGCTCGCCGCCGCCGAGGGGCTGGCGGCGTCGGCGACCGAGCCGCTGACCGACGACGACCTCCAGCTGACCCTCGCCATCTGCTACGAGCTGCACTACCGCGGCTTCGACGGGGTGGACGACGCCTGGGAGTGGGACCCGGAGCTGCTGCGGCTGCGTGCCCTGCTCGAGCAGCGGCACCTCGCGGCGCTGCGGGAGCTGGTCACCCCGGTCGAGGTCACCGACGAGCCGGTCGACCAGCAGCTCACCGCGGTGATCGCCGCCGACGACGGGCCGTCGCTGTCGAGGTACCTGGCCAAGCACGGCACCCGCGAGCAGTGGCGGGAGTACCTCACGCTGCGGTCGGTCTACCACCTCAAGGAGGGCGACCCGCACACCTGGGCCATCCCGCGGATCAGCGGTCGGGCCAAGGCGGCGATGGTGGAGATCCAGGCCGACGAGTACGGCGGCGGGTCGGCCGAGCGCATGCACAGCCAGCTGTTCGCCGGGATGATGGCCGACCTCGGCCTGGACACCGGCTACGGCGCGCTCTGGGACGACGCGCCCGCGGTGGCGTTCACCTCGGTCAACACCATGTCGCTGTTCGGGCTGCACCGCCGGTTCCGCGGGGCGTGCCTGGGCCACCTGACCGCAGTGGAGATGACCTCCTCGGAGCCCAGCCGCCGGTACTCCTCCGGGCTGCGGCGCCTCGGGTTCGGCGAGGGGACCAGCGTCTTCTACGACGAGCACGTGGAGGCCGACGCGGTGCACGAGCAGATCGCGTCGGTCGACATGTGCGGCTCGCTGGTCGCCGAGGACCCGTCGCTGGCCGCCGACGTCCTGTTCGGCGCCCAGTGCTCGCTGGCCCTGGACGGTCTGACCGCCGAGCACCTGCTCGGCGCGTGGGAGGCCGGCCGCTCGGGCCTCCGCCGGGACGAGCCGGTCGCCGCCTGAGGCAGGACCCCCTCGCCGCGGCGAGGGGGTCCTGCGCTCAGCGCAGTCCGAAGACCGACAGGGTGCCGTCGTCCTCGTTGCTGGTCACGAACAGGCCACGCGAGGGGATGGCGAGCAGCCCCTCGGGTGCGTCTCCGACGGGCAGCACCTGGCGCAGCTCCGGGGCCGCGTCCCGGTCGGTGTCGTAGACCAGGACGGCGTCACCGCGCTCGGCGCCGATGAAGGTGTAGTCGACGCCCCGGATGCGGGCCACCTCGGCGCCCTCGAACTCCGCGCCCTTGTCGTCGCTGCGCCCGTCGGGGTACGCGCCGGCAGCGGCGAGCGCCCGCTCGGCGGAGCCGCCGCTGCTGTAGAGCACGGCGCCGTCCTGGGCGAACACCGTCCAGCCGCGGCCGCCGCTGGGCTCCTCGGCCAGGTCACCCTCGTCGGCGGTGACCAGGTTGCCGCGCAGCGTCCACTGCACCGTGTCCGGCTCGCGGGGTGCGACCAGCGGGTCGTCGAAGGCGACGACGTCGTCGTCGGCGGTGTCGGCGTCGGCGCGGGTGACCGTGCCGGCGGAGAAGGAGCTCACCACCCGGCGGCGGGCCAGGTCGACCAGCGCGACGGCGTTGTTCTCCTGGAGGGTGACGGCGGCGATGTCCCGGCCGTCGACGTCGACGTACTCCGGCTCCGGGTCCGCGGCGAACAGCGCGCCGGGCAGGCCGGTCAGCTCGACCCGGCCGACGGTCCACGCGCCGACCGGGCCACGGAGGTCGACCACGGAGAGGAAGCCGGCCGGCAGCTGCGGCAGGCCCCCCTCCACGTCGCCGACCTCGATGTCCTCGTCGCGCTGGTTCTCGATGGCGATGGCCGCGAAGACGCCGCTGGGGCCGATGTCGATCGAGTCGGGCTGCCCGCTCAGGTCGATGGTGCGCACGACGGCGCGCCGCGGCAGGTCGACGACCGCCAGGTGACCCGAGGGGCGGGTCAGGTCGGTGGTGGTGTCGACCGCGACCAGGGCGTACCGCGCGCTGGGCGTGATGGTCACCGAGGTCGGCGAGCCGCCCACGTCGACCACGCCGCGCTGGCGGGGTGCGCTGGGGTCGCTCAGGTCGACCAGCCCGACCCGGCCGAGCTCGGAGTCGGTGTAGACGACCGTCCGCCCGTCCGGCGTGGCGGAGATGATCTCGGCCACCTCGCCGGTCACCGCGAAGGTGGCCAGCGGCGCGAAGGTGCGCGGCGGGGCGGCGGCGGCGGGGCCCGCGGCGGCGAGCAGGGCCAGGGCGCCCAGGGAGAGCACGGCGGTGACGGGACGGAGCGGACGACGGAGCACGGGCCACCTCGGGTGTTCGGGTCAGGGTCTCCGATGACCTTGGTGCGCCCGGACGGCCGGCAGGTGGCCCGCCGGCGAACGCACCGTGACCCCGGGGTGGCGTCCGCTCAGGCCGGGGGCCGGTGCCCGTCGTCGGACTCGCGGCCGGCCTCCTGGAACAGCCGGGCAGCCGGCCGGGGGCGGGACGGCGCACTGCCGGAGTGGAAGCCGGCGCGCTTGTGGGTGCCGTCGCAGAAGGGCTTGATCCCCGACTTCCCGCACCGGCACAGCGCGACCGTCCGGCGGCCCGGGTCGATCTCCTGGCCGTCGGTGTCGACCAGCCGGAAGTCGCCGCGGACGATCAGCGGGCCGTCCCGATAGGGCGTGATGGTCGCCGTCGGCTCGTCGGCCGGGGGCTCCTCGCGCACCCGGGCGTCGGTCACGTCGGCGGGGTCGTCGGACACGGGGACCGGGCTCTCATCGGTGGGCACCGGTCGATGGTGCCCGGGACCGGTCGTGCTCAACCGACCGCCCCGCCCGCCGGGCGTCCAGCCGCTCGGCCCGGCCGACGGGCGGCTCCCCGCCCGGGCCCTCGCGGCCGGAGTGCTCAGCCCTCGTCGGTCCGGCCGTAGAAGACGTGCTCCACGACCGTGCGCGCGTGCCGGGTGACCCGCCGGTACTCGTCCAGGAACTGCCCGGCGTCGGTCTCCGGCCCGTACCCGCAGGCCCGGGCCACCCCGCTCAGCTCCAGCCCCTGCCGGGGCAGCTGGTCACCCGGCCGGCCCCGGACCAGGAAGACGGCGTTGCGCGCCCGGCTGGCCAGCTCCCACGCCGCCCGCAGCGCGTCCCGCTGCTCGGGTTCCAGCAGGCCCGCCTCCGCCAGCGCGGCCAGGGCCGGCACCGTGCCGGTGACCCGCAGCCCCGGGTGCGCCGCGGCGTGCTGGAGCTGCAGCAGCTGCGCGGTCCACTCCACGTCGGCCAGCCCGCCCCGGCCCAGCTTGGTGTGCGTGGCCGGGTCGGCGCCCCGGGGCAGCCGCTCGCTGTCCACCCGGGCCTTGACCCGGCGGATCTCGGCCACCTGCTCGGCCGACAGCCCCTCGGCCGGGTACCGGAGCGGGTCGACGAGGGCGACGAACTCCCGGCCCAGCGCCTCGTCGCCGGCCACCGGCTCGGCACGCAGCAGGGCCTGCACCTCCCAGGTGGACACCCAGCGCTCGTAGTACTCGGCGAAGGCGCTCAGGCTCCGCGACATCGCGCCCTGCCGGCCCTCGGGGCGCAGGTTGGCGTCCACCTCGAAGGCCGGGTCGGGCGCGGGTTCGCTCAGCAGCCGGCGCAGCGCGTGCGCGATGGCGGTGGCGGCCGAGGTGGCCCGCCCCTCGTCCCCGCCCGGGCGGACGCGGTGCACGAACAGGACGTCGGCGTCCGAGCCGTAGCCCATCTCCGCGCCGCCCAGCCGGCCCATCCCGATGACCGCCACGTCGACCGGGACGTCGTCCACCGCCAGCCCGGTCTCGGCGGCCCAGCTGCGCACGGCGGCGTCCAGACCGGCGCGCAGCGTGGCCACCGCGACGTCGTAGAGGGCCTGGCCGACCCGGAACACGTCGAGCCGGCCGAGCAGGTCGGCGCAGGCGATCCGCAGCAGCTCCTGGCGGCGCAGCGACCGCAGCACCTGGACACCGGCGCTCGGGTTGTCGGCCCGGGCCACCGCCTGCCGCCACGCCGAGGTGAGCGCCTCGGCGCTGCGCGGCTCCAGCTGCGCGTCGTCGGCCAGGATCCGCATCGCCTCCGGCGTGCGGGTCAGCAGGCCGGCGACGTACTGGCTCGACCCGAGCAGCACGGCCAGCC
This sequence comes from Modestobacter marinus, assembly GCF_011758655.1. Lineage (NCBI taxonomy): Bacteria > Bacillati > Actinomycetota > Actinomycetes > Geodermatophilales > Geodermatophilaceae > Modestobacter > Modestobacter marinus. Next base: position 499,314 of record NZ_JAAMPA010000003.1, on the reverse strand, counting down.
GCTCGGCGGCCTGGCCCTCGTCCCGCAGCAGCCGCAGGAACCACTGGTCGTTGCCCAGCGCCTCGCTGACCTTGCGGTAGGCCAGCAGGCCGGCGTCGGGGTCGGCGCAGGACGCGAAGGTCTGCAGCAGCACCGGCAGCAGGTAGCGCTGCATCGACGCCGACCGGCTCAGCCCACCGGTGAGCGCGGTGAGGTGCCGCAGCGCGCCGTCGGGGTCGGCGAAGCCCAGCGCCCGCAGCCACTCCCCCGCCGCCTTCGGGCCCAGCTGCAGCTGCTCGCCGGGCACCCGGGCGACCGAGGACAGCAGCGGCCGGTAGAAGAGCTTCTCGTGCAGCCGGCGCACCACCCGGTTGTGCAGTGCCAGCTCCGCCTGCAGGACGGCGACCGAGTCACCGCGGTCGTCGGGCTTGTAGCCCAGCGAGCGGGCCAGCCAGCGCAGCTGGTCACCGGCCACCGGCAGCAGGTGGGTGCGCCGCAGCCGCAGCAGCTGCAGCCGGTGCTCCACGGTGCGCAGGAAGCGGTAGGAGGCGATGAGCGTGGCGGCGTCCTCGCGGCCGATGTACCCGCCGGCGCCCAGGACGGTCAGCGCCGGGATCGTGCCGCCGGCGCGCAGCGACACGTCGGCCCTGCCGTGCACCAGCTGCAGCAGCTGGACGCTGAACTCGACGTCCCGGAGGCCACCGCGGCCGAGCTTGAGCTGCCGCTCGGCCTGGGCGGCCGGGATGTTCTGCTCCACCCGGCGGCGCATCGCCTGGATCTCGGCGACGAACCCGGGCCGGTCACCGGCCTTCCAGACCAGCGGCCAGATCTCGTCCACGTACTCCCGGCCCAGCCCGGGGTCACCGGCGACCGGCCGCATCTTCAGCAGCGCCTGGAACTCCCACGTGCTGGCCCACTGGTCGTAGTACGCGCGGTGCCCGGCCACGGTGCGCACCAGCGCACCGGCCTTGCCCTCCGGGCGCAGCGCCGCGTCCACCTCCCAGGCGGCCTGCCCGCAGACCCGCATCAGCGCACCGGCGACCCGGGCGGCGCTGGCTGCGGCCGCGGCGTCGTCCTCCCCCTCGACGGGCTCGGCGACGAAGACCACGTCGACGTCGCTGACGTAGTTCAGCTCCCTGCCCCCGCACTTGCCCAGCGCGATGACGGCCAGCCGGCAGGGCGTGGCGTCGGCCGGCTGCTCGGCGAGGGCCAGGGCGAGGCCGGCGGTGAGCACGGCACCGGCGATGTCGGACAGCTCGGCGGCCACCTCGTCGGCGGGCAGCCCGTCGCCCAGGTCGCGGCCGGCCAGCGAGAGGACGGCGCGCAGGTAGGCGTGCCGGAGGTCGCGGACCCGGGCGGGGTCGGCGTCGGGTGCCGCGGTGCCCAGCCGCACGCCCCACGGCGGGTCGTGCGGGTCGGCCCCGACGGCGAACAGCAGCTGCTGCTCGAGCTCGTGCGGGGCGGGGCGGGCGGTGCGGTCCTCGGTGTCGAGCACCACCCAGTCGGTGGGGTGCGCGGCCAGGTGGTCGGCCAGGCCCGCCGAGGCCCCCAGCACGGCCAGCAGCCGGGACCGCACCGTCGCCGAGCCGCGCAGCCGGGCCAGCAGTGCGGCGGCGAGCTCGCCGCCGGGGTCGGCGGCGTCCAGGGCCTCGACCAACCGGGCCAGTGAGCGGACGGCGAGGTCCGGGTCGCCGGCGCGGGCCAGCGCGGAGACCACCGGGGCGGCCTCGGGGTCGGCCGGCTCGTTGCGCTCCAGGTCCCACAGGCCCAGCGCCGGGGAGGCCAGCAGCCGGGCCACCCGGGCGCCGTCGTCGAACCCGAAGCGCACCAGCCGGACGACGGCCCGGCGGGGCACCTCGTCGTCGAGCTGCGGAGCCGCCACCGTCAGCTCCGGTGGGTGGCGCGAGCGCGCACCAGGTCGGCGAACCGGGCCGCGAAGGGCGCCCAGACCTCGGCGAGGTCGGGGTGCACGGCGGTCGCGCGGGCGCAGATCGTCTCGACGTCCAGGCCGCTGCCGGCCACCCCGACCGCGTCGCCCTCGGCCCACTGCCGCACCAGCGCCGGGTCGGTCTCGATGTGGAACTGCAGGCCGTAGACGTGCTCGCCGACTCGGAAGGCCTGGTTCGGGTACCGCGGGTTGCTGGCCAGCAGGGTCGCGCCGGCCGGCAGCCGGTCGACCTCGTCGTGGTGCCACTCGAGCACGTCCGGCGACAGCGGCAGCGGCCCGAACAGCGGGTCGGCGTCGGCGGCGTCCCGCTTGGCGACCAGCGTCGCCCCCACCTCCGGGCCGTCGGCGCCCACCCGGGTGCTGCCGCCGCCGACCTGGGCCAGCAGCTGGGCGCCCAGGCAGATGGCCAGGGTCGGCACGTCGGCCGCCACCGCCTGGCCCAGCAGGTGCCGGACCTCGACCAGCTCCGGGGAGACCTCCTCGGCGTCCAGCGAGGACTGCGGCCCGCCGAGCACGAGCAGCCCGTCGACGCCGGTCAGGTCGGCCGGCAGCGCCTCCCCGCGGGACAGCCGCCGCTCGTCGAGCTCCAGCCCGGCGTCGGTCAGCCACTCCCCCAGCCGGGTCGGCGGGTCGGTGTCGGAGGGGACGACGACGAGCAGGCGGGCCATGCCGAGAGGCTAGTTCCCCGCCCTCCTGGGACAGAAATGGCCATTTCTGTCCCAGGAGGGACGCCTACAGGCCGGGGAGGTAGCGCTTCAGCTCGAAGGGGGTCACGTTCTGCCGGTAGGAGTTGAACTCCTCCCACTTGTTGCGCAGGAAGAAGTCGAAGACGTGCTCACCGAGGGTCTCGGCGACCAGCTCGCTGCCCTGCATGGCGGTGAGCGCCTCGCCGAGGGAGACCGGCAGGTCCTCGTACCCGGCCGCCCGCCGCTCGGTGTCGGTCAGCGACCACACGTCGTCCTCGGCCTCCGGCGGCAGCTCGTAGCCCTTCTCGATGCCGCGCAGGCCGGCGGCCAGCAGCACCGCGAAGGTCAGGTACGGGTTGCACGCCGAGTCCGGCGAGCGGACCTCGACCCGGGCGGAGTTGCCCTTGTTGGGCTTGTAGGAGGGCAGCCGCACCAGCGCCGACCGGTTGGCCCGGCCCCAGGTGGCCGCGGTGGGCGCCTCGGTGCCGGCCAGCAGCCGGCGGTAGGAGTTGACCGTCTGGTTGGTGACCGCGGTCATCTCCCGGGCGTGGGTGAGCAGCCCGGCGATGAACTGCTTGCCGGTCGTCGACAGCCGCATCGGGTCGGCCGGGTCGGAGAAGGCGTTGCGGTCGCCCTCGAACAGCGACAGGTGGGTGTGCATCGCCGAGCCGGCCAGCTCGGTGAAGGGCTTGGGCATGAACGTGGCGTGCACGCCCTGGGCCAGCGCCACCTCACGGACGACGTGGCGCAGCGTCATGATGTTGTCGGCCATGGACAGCGCGTCGGCGTACCGCAGGTCGATCTCCTGCTGGCCGGGGGCGACCTCGTGGTGGCTGAACTCCACCGAGATGCCCATCGCCTCCAGCGCGAAGACCGCCTCCCGGCGGAAGTCGTGCGCCACGTTGTGCGTGGAGAGGTCGAAGTAGCCGCCGACGTCGGCCGGCTCCGGGGGCGTGCCGTCGCTGGGCAGGTCCTTGAGCAGGAAGAACTCGATCTCGGGGTGGGTGTAGAAGGTGAAGCCCATGTCGGCGGCCTTGCTCAGCGCCCGCCGCAGCACGTGCCGCGGGTCGGCCCAGGCCGGTGAGCCGTCGGGCAGCGTGATGTCGCAGAACATCCGCGCGGTCTCGCTGGCCTGCCCGCGCGAGCCCGGCATGACCTGGAAGGTGGCCGGGTCGGGCTTGGCGAGCATGTCGGACTCGTAGACCCGGGCGAAGCCCTCGATCGCCGAGCCGTCGAAGCCGATGCCCTCCGCGAACGCGGCCTCGATCTCGGCCGGGGCCACCGCGACGGCCTTGAGGTAGCCGGAGACGTCGGTGAACCACAGCCGCACGAAGCGGATGTCGCGCTCCTCCAGGGTGCGCAGGACGAACTCCTGCTGGCGGTCCATGCTCGCCATGCTCCACTCCAGTCGTGACGGCGGTGTTACGTGGGCCCCAGCCTGCCCCCTCGGAGGGGCCGGGCGGAACAGGCGCCCCGGACCACCCGCCCGCGACCGGCGGTGTGGCGTGACCCACAGTCGTCCGCGGCGTCCCCACCTGGTCGCGTGCGCGGGGCGGCGACCACACTCAGCGGTGTGAGTGATCAGCAGCGGACGGCGGAGTCGGTGCGGCAACTGCGGGTGGCCCTCGCCCAGGTGGACACCCGGGTCGGCGACCTCGCGGGCAACGCGGAGCTGGTCCTGGACTGGACCCGGCGGGCCGCCGGACGCGACGCCCACCTCGTCGTCTTCCCGGAGATGACGCTGACCGGGTACCCGGCCGAGGACCTGGTGCTCCGGGAGTCCTTCGCCCGGGCGAGCGAGCAGGCCCTGGTCGAGCTGGCGGGCACGCTGGCCGAGCAGGGGCTGGGCGGCACCGCCGTCGTCGTCGGCTACCTGGCGCACACCGAGGGGGCCGGCCCGGCGCCGGTCGACCAGCTCCCCACCGACGCCGACGACGTCCCCGGCGACGCCAACCCCCGCCGCGGGGCACCGCGCAACGCTGCGGCCCTGCTGCACGGCGGTGCCGTGGTCGCGCGCTACTACAAGCGCCACCTGCCCAACTACGGGGTGTTCGACGAGGCCCGGTACTTCGTGCCCGGTACCGAGCTGCCGGTCGTCCGGCTGCACGGGGTCGACGTGGCGCTCACCGTCTGCGAGGACCTCTGGGTCGAGGGGGGCCCGTGCGGGGTGGCCGGGCAGGCCGGGGTCGACCTCGTCGTCTCCCCCAACGCCTCGCCCTACGAGCGCGCAAAGGACGACCTGCGGCTGCCGCTGGTGCAGCGGCGCGCCGCGGAGGCGGGCGCCCCGATCGTCTACTGCAACCAGGTGGGCGGGCAGGACGAGCTGGTCTTCGACGGCGACTCGCTCGCCGTCTCCGCCGCCGGCGAGCTGCTCGCCCGCGCCCCGCAGTTCGTCGAGCACCTGCTCACCGTCGACCTCGCGGTCGACCCGGCGGCCGTGCCGGCGCGACGGGACGGGCGGATCGGCCCGATGACCGTCACCCGGCACCTGGTGTCGGAGGAGCCGGTGCCCGGCTGGCCGGCCCGGCCGGGGACGGTCGCCGAGCCGCTGAGCGACTGCGAGGAGGTCTGGCGCGCCCTGGTGCTGGGGCTGCGCGACTTCATCGACAAGAACGGCATGCCCTCGGTGGTGCTCGGCATGTCCGGGGGCATCGACTCCGCGCTCGTGGCCGCCCTCGCCGTCGACGCGCTCGGCGCCGACCGGGTGGTCGGCGTCGGGCTGCCCTCGCGGTGGTCCAGCGAGCACTCGCTGGCCGACGCCGCGGACTCCGCGCAGCGGCTCGGGATGCACTACTCCGTCGTCCCGATCGCCCCGGTGGTGACCGCGTTCGAGGCGGCGGTGGAGCTGTCCGGGGTGGCCGCGGAGAACCTGCAGGCGCGGGTGCGCGGCACGCTGCTGATGGGGCTGTCCAACCAGCACGGCCACCTGCTGCTGGCCACCAGCAACAAGAGCGAGGTCGCCGTCGGCTACTCCACGCTCTACGGCGACGCCGCCGGTGGGTTCGCCCCGATCAAGGACGTGCCCAAGACCCTCGTCTGGGACCTCGCCCGGTGGCGCAACGCGTACGCCCGGGACCGTGGCGAGACCGAGCCGATCCCGCAGAACTCGATCGACAAGCCGCCGTCGGCCGAGCTCGCCCCGGGCCAGCAGGACACTGACTCGCTGCCCTCCTACGAGGAGCTGGACGCCGTCATCGCCGACTACGTCGACCGTGACCTGGGGCTGGCCGAGCTGCTCGAGCGCGGCCACGACCCGGAGGTGGTGGCCCGGGTGCTGCGGCTGGTGGACATGGCGGAGTTCAAGCGCCGCCAGTCCGCGCCCGGCACCAAGATCTCGTTGAAGGCGTTCGGCCGGGACCGCCGGCTGCCGATCACCAACCGCTGGCGGGAGACCCTGCCCAGCGTCCGCGAAGGAGCAGGCGCATGACCGAGTCGGTCCTCTACGGCGGCACGTCCACCGCCCGGGTGCGGGTGCACCACCTCCAGCAGGCCAAGGAGCGCGGCGAGAGGTGGGCGATGCTCACCGCCTACGACACCTACGCGGCCGCGGTCTTCGAGGAGGCCGGCATCCCGGTGCTGCTGGTCGGTGACTCCGCCGGCAACGTCGTCCTCGGGCACACCTCGACGGTGCCGGTGACGGTCGAGGACCTGCTGCTGATGACGAAGGCGGTCACCCGGTCCACCAAGCGCTCGCTCATCGTCGCCGACCTGCCGTTCGGCAGCTACGAGTCCGGCCCGCAGCAGGCCTTCGACACCGCGGTGCGGATGATGAAGGAGGGCGGCGCCCAGGCGGTCAAGCTCGAGGGCGGTGTCCGGGTCGCACCGCAGATCCGGCTGCTCACCGAGGCCGGCATCCCGGTGATGGCGCACATCGGGTTCACCCCGCAGAGCGAGCACGCGCTGGGCGGCTACCGGGTGCAGGGCCGGGGCGCGGGGGCCGAGCAGCTGCTCGCCGACGCGCACGCCGTGCAGGACGCCGGGGCGTTCGCCGTCGTCATGGAGATGGTGCCGGCCGAGATCGCCGGGCAGGTCACCAAGGAGCTCACCATCCCGACGATCGGGATCGGCGCCGGGCCCGACTGCGACGCCCAGGTGCTGGTCTGGCCGGACATGGCCGGGATGACGTCGGGGCGGGTGCCGAAGTTCGTGAAGAAGTACGCCGACCTGCGCGGCGAGCTGCTCCGCGCCGCCCAGGAGTACGCCACCGAGGTCCGCGAGGGCGCCTTCCCCACGACCGACCACAGCTTCGAGTAGCGGTGATGTGCAGCGAGGGCGTGTTCCCGGCCGGGAACACGCCCTCGCTGCACATCGGGCCCCGCGCAGGGCGGGGTCCGGGCTCAGACGTCGGTGATGCGGACGCCGGCGTGGGCCTTGTACCGGCGGTTGACCGACACCAGGTTGATCGTCAGCGCCTCGACCTGCCGGGCGTTGCGCAGCCGGCCGGCGTAGACCCCGCGCATCCCGGGCAGCCGCCCGGCGAGGGCCTGCACCAGGTCGGTGGCCTCCCGGACGTCGCCGACCACCATCACGTCGCCCTCGAGCGTCGGCTGGGAGAGGTCCTCCAGCGTCACGGCCGAGAGGTGGTGGAACGCGCCGACGACGGAGCTGTCCGGCAGCAGGGCGGCGGCCTGCTGGCACACGCTGCCCTCGGCCACGTCCAGCACGTAGGCGCCGAGCTCGTCCCAGCCCATCGGGACGACGCAGTCGACGACGACCTTCCCGGCCAGCGGGGTCGCCAGCTCGGCGAGGGTGTCGGCGTGCCCGGCGTACGGCACGGCGACGATGACCAGGTCCGCGGCCCCCGCGACGTCGGCGTTGGAGCCACCCCGGACCGACACCCCGACCCCGCCGGCGGCCGCATCGGCCCGGGTGGCCACCTCGCCGGCGACCTCCTCGGCGCGCTCGGCGTCGCGGGAACCCAGCAGCACCCGCTGCCCGGCCGCGGCCAACCGCACCGCCAGACCCCGCCCCTGCGGCCCGGTGCCACCGAGCACGCCGACGACGAGGTCCTCCATCGCGCGTCCGTCCGTCACGAGTCCTCCTGGTCCTCCGGGCGCCCTCGCAGCCGCCCCCTGCCGACGATCATGCCCCGCGCGGCCGGGGCCGGCCGCGCGGGTCGGCTCAGTTGCGGCCCTCGTCCCAGGCGCGGTCGGCGGCGTCGGCCGCCTCGTTGCGCTCGGCGACCTTCTCCAGCGCGTCCTCGGCCTCGGCCCGGGTCTCGTACGGGCCCAGGCGGTGCCGCTCGGCACAGCCGTCCCGCGTCTCGACGGCGTGGTGCTTCAGGCAGTAGAACCACGGTCCCTGCGCCATCGTGAGCTCCTCTCGTCCTGTCCGGCTCGGATGCCCAGCCTCGCATCCGTGCGGCGTCCGCGCCCCGGGGCGACCGTTGCAGGAGACAACAGGACCGGTTCCGGAAATGGCGGGGTCCACCCGGTTCTGCTGAGCGCTCTCCTGCGGCATGCTCCTGCCCATGGCGGGGGCCCACATGCCCGATGCGCGCCGCGGCCGGGAGTCCACCCGCCCGGCGCGAGACCCGCTGCGGCCCGGACGGGCTCCGGAGAACGCCCTTGCCGCCTGGGCCCTGGCGGCCCTGCTCGGGGTGGGCGCGGTGCTCGGCTCGATCAACCTCTTCGTCGACGGTGCGGTGCGGCAGGGCGCCAGCCGCCCCCTCCACGCCGTCACGCTGGCCGCCTGCCTGGCGATCGCCGGCTGGCTCGTGGTGCGCCGGCGCGCCGGTGAGGCGGCGACCGTGGCCCTGGTGCTGTTCGGGGACCTGGTCTACGTGGTGTTCGCCTGGGCGTCCGGCGACCCGTTGCGCTACGCGCCCCCCTTGATGCTGCTGTTCACCTGCTTCGTCGCCGCCTGGTTCCTGGGCGTCCGGGCGCTCGCGGTGCACATGGTCGCGGTGGTCGTCGCCTGCTGGCTCGCCCTGGCCGACAGCTACCCGGGCACCGCGGCGCTGCTGGTCGCCGTCGTGGCGAGCGCCGGGATGCTCGACGTCGCGACCGTCGGGGTGTTCGTGCTGCGCCGGCGGGTGCAGCGGCTGCTGACGGCCACCCAGGCGCTGTCCTCCACCGACCCGCTGACCGGCCTGGCGAACCGCCGGTCCCTGGTCGACCAGGCGCCGCGGATCTGGCGGCAGGCCCGCCGCGACGGGCAGCGGGTGGCGGCGCTGGTGCTGGACCTGGACCACTTCAAGCGGCTCAACGACACCTACGGGCACGCGGTCGGGGACGCCGTGCTGCGCGAGGTGTCCCGCGCGCTGGCCGCCAGCGTGCGCCCGGCCGACGTGCTGGCCCGCACCGGCGGGGAGGAGCTCGTCGTCCTGGGGCTGGTCTCCGACCCCGACGAGGCCTGGCGGCTCGCGCAGCGTCTCCGGCTCGCCGTCGTGGACAGCTCCTGCGGGCAGCAGCACGCGGTGACCGCTTCGATCGGGGTCGCGCTGGCCGGTCCGGTCGACGGCGAGGACCCCACCGACGCGCTGTGGCAGCTCGTCGACCGGGCCGACGCCGCCATGTACGAGGCGAAGGAGGGCGGCCGCGACCGGGTGGTCGTCGCCGGCAGCCTCATCGTCCCCCGCTCCCGGGTGGCCGGCGGCGCGCGGCGCGGTCAGCGCGGCGGTGGGATCGCCTGACCCCCGGCCCGGCCACCCCCCAGGCGGTCCGGACGGCGGTCTGCTTTCCTGCCTGCATGATCACGACCGCCGACCGCCGCGTCCCGGACCCCACCCGCATGGTGCCCCTGCCGCTGCGCGAACAGGCCGACGTGCGGGACCGCTGGCTGACCCAGCGCCTGCTCGACGTGCTGCCCGGGCTGATGGACCGGGCGCGGATCGACCTGTGGGTGGTCATCGGCCGGGAGTACAACGAGGACCCGGTGCTCCCCACGATGCTGCCGGCGACCTGGCTGTCGGCTCGCCGGCGGACGATCCTGCTGTTCCACCGCAGCGACGACGGCGTCACGGCCGCGGCCGTCTCCCGCTACCCGGTCGGCCAGTTCCTCAGCTCCTGGGACGCCGACGAGCAGCCCGGGCTGACCGCCGAGGAGTCGCAGTGGGCCGCCGTCCGCCGGTTCGTGGACCAGGCGGCGCCGCGCACGATCGGCGTGGACGTCTCGGCCACCTTCGCCCACGCCGACGGCCTCGCGCACACCGAGCACGAGCTGCTGGTGCGTGCGCTGGGCCCGCACGCGGAGAAGCTGGTCTCGGCCGAGGAGCTCGCCGTCGGCTGGCTGGAGACCCGGCTGCCGGAGGAGATCGCCGCCCTGCACGCGATGAACCGCCTGGTGCACGAGGTCATCGACGAGGCCTTCTCCCCCGCCGTCATCACCGTCGGCGAGACCACCGCGCTGGACGTGGCCTGGTGGATCCGCCAGCGCTTCGCCGACCTCGGCGTCGACCCCTGGTTCCAGCCCACGGTGGGGCTGCAGCGCGCCGGCAGCCCGCTCGCCGACGAACGCGGCACCGTGCTGCCCGGCGTCCCCCACGACGCGGTGATCGAGCCCGGGGACCTGGTGCACTGCGACGTCGGGCTCTCCAGCCTGGGCCTGATGACCGACACCCAGCGCAACGCCTACGTGCTGCGTCCCGGGGAGAGCGCCGCCCCGGCCGGGCTGGTCGCCGCGCTGGCGGTCGGCAACCGGATGCAGGACCTGACGACCGCCGCGTTGCAGCCGGGCCGCACCGGCGACGAGGTGCTCGCCGCCGCCCGTGCCGCCGCAGCCGACGCGGGCATCGACGGCGACGTGTACTCCCACCCGGTCGGGGTGCACGGTCACGGGGCGGGCCCGGCCATCGGCATGTGGGACCAGCAGGACGGCGTCCCCGGCGCGGGCTCGGCGCCGGTGCACCCGGACACCGTCTACGCCCTGGAGCTGTGCGTGCGGGTGCCGGTCGCGGAGTGGGGCGGTCAGCTGGTGCGGATGGCCCTGGAGCAGGGCATCGCGCTCACGAGCGCCGGAGTGGGGTACCTGGACCGGCGGCAGACGGAGTTGATCCTGATCCCGTCGGCCTGAGGTCACCGACGGGCTGCCCGGCCAGCTCGTCGCGCAGCCGGCGCACCTCGTCGGTCAGGTCGGCCAGCTGGGCGCGCAGCGCGGCGTCGTCCGCCTCGTCCTGGGCCTGGGCGGCGTCGGCGACCCGGCCGACGAACCAGGAGGCGACCGCCGCGGTGACCACACCGAGCAGGGCGATGCCGCCGACCATCAGCAGCGCCGCCACCAGCCGCCCCTCGGCGGTGACCGGGTACTCGTCGCCGTAGCCGACGGTCGTGATCGTGGTCAGCCCCCACCACACGGCGTCGCCGTAGTCGGTGATGACGGCGTCGGGGGCGTCCCGCTCGGCGTCGTAGACGGCCAGGGACGCCATGAAGACGACGAGGGCGGAGATCGAGGTGACGTAGTAGGCGACCCGTCCGTGCAGCGAGACGGTGAGCCGGCGGTCGAGCACCCGGGCGACCCGGACCAGGCTGATGATCCGCAGCGGCCGCAGCAGCGGCAGGAGCACGGCCAGCCCGTCGAGCCAGTTCCGCCGGACGAACCGCCACCGGTGCTCGGCCAGCACCAGCCGGACGACGTAGTCGGCCAGGAACACCGGCCAGACCCCGACGGTCACCACCACCAGCACGGTCTGCACCCACCCGGGGAAGCCCGGTTGCAGCACCCGCCAGGCGTAGGCCACGACGAACAGCACGGCCACGACGACCAACGGCCACTGGCTGGCCCGCTCGTAGCGGACCCTGATCTCCTCCCGGTGCACCCGGTCAGTCTCGCTGGGTCACTTCTCCCGCGCCTCGGCGGTCTTCCGGTCGTTGGCCTTCTGGATCGCGTCGACCAGCTCGTCCTTGTCCATCGTCGACCGGCCCTCGACGTCCAGCTCCTTGGCGACGTCGTACAGGTGCGACTTGGACGCGTTGGCATCCACGCCGCCCTTGGTCTCCCGGTCGGTGTCCCGGCCACCCTCGGCCTGGGGGTCGCTCGGCCCCTTGTGGTCCTTGGGCTCCCAGTGGTCGCCCACCTTCTCGTGCGTGTGCTTCACCGCGCTCCAGGCCACCCGGTTGGCCCGCTGCTCGTCGTCGTAGGACTCGGCGGCGGAGTCGTGGGCCTTGGCGAAGGTCCGCTGCGCCTTCTCGTCCGAGCGCTGCAGGGTGCTGGGGATCTCGTCCTGCTCAGCGTCGCCGCTCTTCGTGGTCTTCGGCACGGCCGTTCTCCTCGGTCGTCGGGACGGTGGACGACACCGGGGTACCCGGTGGGGGGCCCGGTCAACACCGGGTCCCCCACCGGGCACGGTCTAGCGGGCGGACCGCACGCGGCCCCGCCCCCGGGTCACCGCACGCCCAGCCAGCGCGCCTTGGCGAGCGTCACGGCCAGCGCCCAGTAGGCGGGCTTGCGCGTGTAGTCCTCGAACATCACGTTGGCCGCGCCGGTGCCCTCGAAGAAGACCGGCACCCAGGAGTACTTGTCGTTGAACCCCCAGATGGTGAAGGAGTTGCAGTCCTCGACGCCGAGGCAGGCCTCCAGCGCCCACTGGTACCAGTCGGCCTGCTGGGCCAGCTGCTCAGCGGTCGGCCGGCCGTTCTCCCCGAGCGGCATGCGGACGTCGAGCTCGGTGATCGCCGTCTCCAGGCCGAGGTCGTCGAAGCGCTGCAGGTTCTCCTCGAGGGTCGAGGGGAAGGGGTACTCGAAGCTCAGGTGCGCCTGGGTGGCGAAGCCGTGCAGCGGCACGCCCTGGGCCAGGAGCTCCTGGGAGAGGGCGTAGTAGGCGTCGCTCTTGGCCCCGATGTCGTCGACCGCGTAGTCGTTGAGGAAGAGCTTCGCCTCCGGGTCGGCCTCGTGCGCCCAGCGGAAGGCGTCGGCGATGATGCCCGGGCCGAGCGCGCTGATCCAGATGTTCTCCGGGCGGAGGGTGGGGTTCGGCCCGTCGGTGAAGACCTCGTTGGCGACGTCCCACTGCTGGATCTTGCCGGCGTAGCGGCCGACCACGGTCTGGATGTGGTCCTTGAGGATCGCGCGCAGCTCCTCGGGGGTGAAGTCGCCCTCCGTCAGCCACTCCGGGTTCTGGCTGTGCCACAGCAGGGTGTGCCCGCGCACGACCTGGCCGTGGCGCTGGGCGAACTCGACGATCGCGTCCATGGCGGCGAAGTCGTACCGGTCCTGCTCCGGGTGGATGAACTCCCACTTCGCCTGGTTCTCCGGCGAGAGCGAGCTGAACTCACGCGCCAGGGCCTCGCGGTAGGGCTGGTCGTAGGTGAACGGGTCGGGGTAGTCCTGCTCGAGGTGGTGCCCGCCCCCGGCGACGGCGGTGCCGATCTCCAGGTCACGCGGCGCCACGTCACGCAGGCCGTAGCGGTCGAGGGCCTTGTGGACGCGCTGTTCCACGACGTGGTCGGGGACCCGACCACGCTCCCCGGCGGCTGCCGGGGCGAGGGTGGCGCCGAGGAGGACGGGCAGCATGCCCACCCCCACCGCGCCTCGGACGAACGTTCGGGACAGGGACCGCTGGGAGCGCATGGCGCAACCTCTCGTCGGCGTCATTGCCATGTGTCGGGAGTTTCCGGAAGTGCTGCGCGGCACACTACGAAGAGTCCCGTGCGGTGACAACCGGTCCCCGGCGTGTCTCTCCCGCACCCGGTCCGGGCAGGTGGCGACACCCCCGGGCCGTAGGGTGAGCCCTCCGACGAGGAGGAGGGTCCGTGTCCGAGACCGAGACGCGCACGGTCACCATCGCGGCCATCGCGGCCGAGGCGGGGGTCTCCGTCCCCACCGTCTCGCGCGTCCTCAACGGCCGCTCGGACGTCGCCCCGCACACCCGGGAACGGGTCGAGCGACTGCTGCGCGACCACGGGTACCGGCGGCGCGGCAGCCGGCCCACCACCACCGCCCGGCTGATCGACCTGGTCTTCAACGACCTCGACAGCCCGTGGGCGGTGGAGATCATCCGCGGCGTCGAGGACGCTGCCCACGCCGAGGGCGTGGGCACGGTCGTCACCGCGATCCACCGGCGGGCCAGCGACACCCGCTCGTGGCTGGACAACCTCGCCGGGCGCAACAGCGACGGCGCGATCCTGGTGACCAGCGACGTCGACCCGTCGCTGCACGCGGAGCTCCGCCGGCTGCACGTCCCGGCCGTGGTGATCGACCCGGCCGGGGTCCCGGAACTCGACGTGCCGACGATCGGTGCCACCAACTGGGCCGGTGGCCTCACCGCCACCGAGCACCTCATCGGCCTGGGCCACCGCCGGATCGGCCTGGTGGCCGGCACGCCGACCCTGCTCTGCAGCCGGGCCCGGCAGGACGGTCACCGCGCCGCGCTGGAGGCGGCCGGTCTCACCGTCGACCCCGCGCTCATGCGCGTCGGCGACTTCAGCCACGAGGCCGGTTTCCGTGCGGCCACGGAGCTGCTGCAGCTGCCCGAGCCCCCCACCGCCGTCGTCGCCGCGAACGACCAGATGGCCCTCGGGGCCTTCGAGGCGGTCCGTCGCGCGGGGCTGCGCGTCCCGGAGGACGTCAGCGTGGTCGGCTTCGACGACCTGCCCGTGGCCCAGTGGTCGTCACCGCCGCTGACCACCGTGCACCAGCCGCTGTCGGAGATGGGGTCGCTCGCCGCCCGCACCGTCCTGCGGTTGGTGCGGGGCGAGCACCTGGAGACGCCCCGGCTGGAGCTGTCGACCCGGCTCGTGGTCCGGGAGAGCACCGCCCCGCCCCGCGCCGGGGGCTGAGCGGCGCCCGCGCCAGGGCAGGTCGGGGTTCAGGTCAGGCCGGGCCTCAGGGCAGGTCTGCGGTCTCGGCGGACTGCCGGTGGCCGCCCTGGGCGTCGTCGGGGTCGGCGTGCACGGTGCGCTCCTCGGACTCGGCGAGGATGACCGCGGCCTGCACCTTCGGGTCCAGGCCCTCGTTCGTGGGGTCGGAGTCGCCCTCGACGGACTGCTCCTCGGGCAGCAGCTGGGCCCGGGTCTCGACGTTGCGCTCGGTGACGTTGGCGATCGCCTCGGGGGACGGGTCCTTCATGGAGGGCATGACGCTGCCCTACCCACGTCCCCCGAGCCGATGCCTCCCGCTCAGAAGCGCTGCTGCTCGGTGTGGATGCCGAGCGCCTCGGCGACCTCCTGCACGTTGGTGAACTCGGTGCCGGCCGGCAGCCGGCGCAGGTCGGCGAGCACGCGGTCGGTGGCGTTCGACTCCTGGGCCTTGGCGACCAGGGCCTCCTTGTCGGCCGGCCAGACCTCCTTGCCGAGCGCCTCGGCGATCGCGGCCCGGTGGTCGACGTCGGCCGGGTCGGTGCCGGGCGGGGTGCCGGGCTGGCGGGGGTCGGTCATGGGGTGCTCCTCCTGTTCGGTCGGCCGGGGTACGGCCGTGGCGCGGCGCTGGTGCAGCCGCGAGGTCAGCTGGGGGTGGAGGCGTCGGTGTACCGCAGGACGGCGGCCACCGGGATGTCCCCGGGCATCGCCGTCCGCGGGACGACGACGACCGCGGCGTCACTGCCGACGGCGGCGCGCAGCAGCGCCGGTCCGGCCGGGATGCGCTGGGCGTCGGAGACGCCGAGGGCCGACATGTCGTCCTCGCCCGTACCGAGCTGCAGCGGGTCGGTGCCGACCAGCAGCTCCTCGTCGTCCGGCTGGTCGGCGAGGACCAGGGTCTCCACCTGGGCCTTGCGCAGGGCCTCGACGACCAGCGCGGTGCCGGTGACGGCCAGCCCGTGGGCGGACGCCGCCTGCACCTGCTCGACCGCGCGGGCCTGCCCGTGCGCCTCGTGCTCGGCGACGAGCTCCTGCGCCCGGAGGTCGACCGGCGCACGGTCGGCACCGGCGGCGCGGCCGCCCTCCTCCATCGAGACGAGGACGTCGCCGAGCTCCTTGCTGGCCTTGTCGGCGATCAGCTGGCGGGCACGGACGTCACCGGCGACGAGCACGAACTGCGCGCCGCTCCCGGTGACGAGCTGGTGGAGGTGGTCGGCCACCTGGCCGGCGTTCTCCTCCCACTGGTTCTCCGCGGTGTGCATGTACGTGTTGTGCGCCCAGCCACCGACCTTCACCTTCCGCATGTGGAAGGTGTCGCCCTCGACGGTCTCCTCGTCGGTGGGGCGGCCGGGCACGGTGGCCACGGAGACGTCGGCACCGACCCGGTCGGCGACGACCACCACGTGCGGCACCCGGCCGGCGAGCTGGCGCAGCACGGGCAGCAGGTCCGGGTAGGGCGACCAGCGGGCGACCGGGTCGCGGGGGACGTCGGCCAGCGCCTCGTCCAGCACCACCGAACCGTCGGCGGCCACGACCAGGGCGCGGCCGCGCAGGGTGGCGATCTCACCGCCGTCGTTGGCCTGCAGCAGCTGGCTGCGCACCGACTCGACCACCCCCTCGGGTGCGCCGTCGGCGGCCAGCTGCTCGCAGATCGCGCGGACCCGCAGTTCGACCTCGGCGTCGGCGTTCTCGGTGGTGTGGGTGACGTCAGCGCAGACCGTGGCGTACGGGCCGGGCGCGCTGAACACCTGCTCCAGGAAGGTCACGTCCATGGGACGGGGGCTCCTTCGATGTCGTCGACGTGTGCGCACGGGGCCTGCTCTCGGCCCCGGAACGCTCGTCGTGGCGGCCTACCCACCGCTCCCGCCGTCTCACACCCGGTGTGTCAGCCCGTGCCGCCCGGGTAGGCGATCTGCCGACCCGATCCCACGACCGGAAGGAGCCGGGATGTCCGAGCGCGACAGCCTCCCGTTGCCCGACTACGACCACCTGCCCGTGGGGAGCCTGACCTCCCGCATCCGGACCCTGGACGCCGACGGCCTGCAGACCGTGCTGGCCTACGAGAAGTCGCACGCCGACCGGGTCCAGGTCGTCTCCGCGATGGAGCATCGGCTCCAGGAGCTGCGCTCCGGCAGCCAGCCCTCCGGCGGCGACCCGGCCGGGGCCCAGCCGGAGCAGGCGCCGGCGCCGTCCGCGGGGTCGCCGGTGTCCGAGGCGACCACCGGGCCGCCGGTCAACCCGCCGTCCCAGGGCGACCCGACGAACCCGGCCCAGCCCCGCTGAGCCCCCTCGCTCCGGGGGCCGGCCCGACCCGGCCCCCGGAGCGCCCCGGCGACCTCCGCCGGGAGGCGCACGACGGGCGCTCGGATCAGCTGGCGTCGGCGGCGGCGGGGCCCAGCAGCCGCTCGATGATCCGGCGGTCACCCGGCCAGGCCGCCAGCAGCACCTCACGGGGCACCCGGCGCGCGGCGTAGCGCAGAGCCAGCGCGACCACCACGACGTCGTCCAGCGGCCCGATGACCGGCAGGAACTCCGGGATCAGGTCGATCGGCGAGAGCACCCACAGCCCGGCCAGCAGCAGCGCCACCTTCGCCCGCCCGGGCACCGCCGGGTGCTGACGCAGCCGCCGGACGGCGGTGGCGCAGGCGGGGAGGAACCGGGCGAGTTCGCGGGCCGTGCCTGGCGGGAGCGTGCGGGCCAGCACCACCAGCACCGCCCAGCTGAGCAGGACGACGCCCACCGCGATGCCGAGCCAGGTCAGCCAGGTCGTCACCGGGGCAGTCTCCCAACCGCGCCGCCCGAACGGGTGAGAGGCGCCCGCTCGCCTTCACCGCGGCCGGCCCGCGCCCGATGTCCTTGCATGCCGGTTCCCTCCCGCCTCCTGCCCGGGGCGCCCCGCGGGCCGGTGTGCGTGGTCGCCGTCCTGGCCGGTGCGCAGGTCGCGCTGGCCCTCGCTCCGGGCAGCGGCCCGACCCGCGACCTCCTGGCCCTGGCCCTGGCCGTCGCCGTGCAGCTCGCCGTCGTGTCGCTGCTGCGCTGGCGCGCCCGCCGGGCGCCCGGCGAGCGCTCGCTCTGGCACCGGCTGGCCACCGCCATGGGCCTGCTGGGCGGCGGGGCCGTGGCGGCGGCGTTGCTGGTCGCCGCCCAGGCAGGAGCACCGCTCACCGTCGTCCCGGTCTCCGTGGCACACCTGGCCGCGTTCCCGCTGCTCTACGGCGGCATGGTGCTGTGGAACCGGGACAGCGCGAACGTGGCCGACCCCAGTGACACGGTGCTGGGCGTGGCGGCAGCCCTGGCCGTCGTCGCGGTGACCGACACCGCGCTGGTCCACCTGAGCTCCCCGTTCGCCAGCTCGCCGTGGTGGCAGCTGCAGCCGGTGATCATGCAGACGGCGGCCGGGCTGGTCCTGGTCGGCACCGCCGCGACGGTCCCGTTCATCTCCGGCATGCACCGGGACCCCCGGGCCTGGCTGCTGCTGACCGGGGTCACCGCGCACCTGGTCGCCGGCACGGCCATCGCGACCGGCGCCTCGTGGGGATGGGCGGTCACCGCCGTCGGCGCCCTGTTCGTCTGCGCAGCCGCCGTGGTGCGCCCGGTCGGCGTCCCGCGGACGAAGACGGACCCGGCGGCGACCACGATCGGCGCCTTCGTCGTCCTGCTCGCCTCGATCACGGTGCTGGTCACCGTGTCGGTGGGCACCCCGAGCCCCGTCGCCGCCTGGTTCGCCGGCGTCGCCGCGGCCGCCGCCAGCGTCCGGCTGCTGCTCAACGTGCGCGACCTCGCCCAGCTCACCGAGAGCCGGCGGCAGGCGCTGACCGACGAGCTGACCGGGCTGGCCAACCGCCGGGCGGTGCTGCGCCGGATCGAGGAGCTGGGTGCCGAGCCCCTCGTCCTCGGCGTCCTGGACCTCGACGCGTTCAAGGAGGTCAACGACGGCCTCGGCCACGCCGCCGGCGACGAGCTGCTGCGCCTGCTGGCCCAGCGGCTGCAGCCGCTGCTCGGCGCCGGTGACGTGCTGGGCCGGCTGGGCGGGGACGAGTTCGCCCTGGTGGCCCGGGTGCGGGCCGGCACCCGGCCGGCGGACCACGCCGCCCACCTCGGCCTCGCCCTGCAGGACCGGCTGGCCGCCCCCTTCGAGGTCAGCGGCCTCACCGTGCACGTCACCGGCAGCCTGGGCCTCACCTGGCACGCCGGTGCGCCGGCTGCCCCCGCCGGGCTGCTGCGCCAGGCCGACGCCGCCATGTACGACGCCAAGCGGTCCGGCCGCCGGGTCGAGCACTACGACGTCGACCGGCACGGCGACAGCAGCGGCCGGCTGGCCCTGGTGGAGGAGCTGCGGGCCGGCGTGCAGCGCGGCGAGCTGGTGCTGCACCACCAGCCGCAGGTCGACGTGGTCACCGGGCGGACGGTCGGCGTGGAGGCGCTGGTGCGCTGGGCTCACCCCACCCGCGGGCTGCTGCAGCCGGCGGACTTCCTGCCGCTGGCCGAGGTGCACGGGCTCATGGGCCCGCTGACCGACGAGGTGCTCACCCAGGCCGTCGCCCAGGCGGCGGCCTGGCACCGGTCCGGCCAGGGCCTGCGCGTCTCGGTGAACCTGTCGGCCAGCAACCTGCTCGACACCGGCCTGCCGCAGCGGGTGGCCGGCCTGCTGGCGGCCCACGACCTGCCGCCGTCCGCGCTGGTGCTCGAGGTGACCGAGACGGTGCTGCTCAGCGACCCCGACCGCAGCCTCGCCGTGGTCGCCGCCCTGGCCGCCCTCGGCACCACGGTCAGCATCGACGACTTCGGCACGGGGTACGCCTCGCTCACCTACCTGCACCAGCTGCCGGTGGGCGAGCTGAAGCTCGACCGCTCGTTCACCGCCGACCTGCTCACCGACGGCCGGGCCGGCGCGATCGTGGCCAGCACCATCCGGCTGGCCCACCAGCTCGGGCTGCGGGTCGTCGCCGAGGGCGTCGAGGACCCGGCCACCCTGCTGCACCTGCGCGCACTGGACTGCGACGAGACCCAGGGGTACCTGCACGCGCCGCCGCTGCCGGCCACCGAGCTGGAGGAGTGGCGGACCGTCCACGAGCGGCAGCGCACCGGCGCCCGGCACTGAGGCTCTCTTCGGCTCAACATCGACCCCGGTCCGCCGTTGAGGTAGGAGCAGCGTCGAGCCACGGGAGCCCGGCGGCGACGACCGGGGGGTGCGGGATGCGCGTGGCCACGAACACCAGCGCGATGGCCGCCCACCGGCACCTCGCCCGCACCGACGGGGCGCTGCACCGGTCGCTGGAACGGCTCTCCTCCGGGCACCGGGTGAACCGGGCGGCCGACGACGCCGCCGGGCTGGGCATCTCCGAGGGGCTCCGCGCCCAGATCGGCGGGATGGCGCGCGCGGTCCGGAACACGCAGGACGGCATCAGCCTGGTCCAGACCGCCGAGGGCGCGCTGGCCGAGACCACGGCGCTCCTGCAGCGGATGCGCGACCTCGCCGTGCAGGCCGCCAACGACGGTGGCCTCGACGCCCACGCCACGCGGGCCATCCAGGGCGAGGTCGACCAGCTGAAGGCGGAGCTGGACCGGATCGCCGGCACCACCACGTTCAACGGCCGCCGCCTCCTCGACGGCACCTACCGGGGCACCTTCCAGGTCGGCGCCGACGTCGGGGAGACCCTCACCGTCGTCATCGGGTCGGCGGCGGACGGCGTGGACGTCGCCGGTCTCGGGCTGTCCGGCGTCGACGTCAGCGACCCCAGCGGTGCCGCGCCGACCGCCACGGTGACGCCCGCGGTGTCCGACGCCGAGGGCACCCCGTCCGCGGGCCGGCTCGCCCTGGCCGGCGACTTCACCACCACGGGCAGCTACGCCGCCGGCTTCCGCGGCCTGAGCGGGACCATCTCCTACGCCGGCCGCACCTTCGACCTCGCCTCCGTGGACTACACCGGCGCCGTGACGGCGACCGACCACATCACCGCACTGAACCTGGCCGCCCGCCCGGCGCTGGGCACCGCCACGTACCCGTTCGTCGGGACGGGGTCCGCCCTGTACTTCACCGGGGACGTCCCGGCTCCCGCCTCGACCGCCGCGGACGCCGTCGCGCTGACCCCGGCCTACACCGCACGGACCGGGCCCGGTGGCGCCCTCCCGGTGATCGACGCGGCCCTCAGCCGGGTCTCCTCGCTGCGCGCGGACCTCGGTGCGGTGCAGAACCGGATGGAGCACACGATCGCCCGGCTGGGGGTGTCGATCGAGAACACCACGGCGGCGGAGTCCCGGATCCGGGACACCGACATGGCCGCGGAGATGACGGTGTTCGCGCGCAACCAGGTGCTGAGCCAGGCCGGGACGGCGATGCTCGCCCAGGCCAACCAGACCCCGCGGGCCGTCCTGGAGCTGCTCGGCTGAGGCACCGCCCGTCGCCACCGGGCGGGCCGGGTGGTGCGCATGGGGTCCGTGCGCGCCCTTGCGACGTCCGTCCGGCGACACGACCCGGGAACGCGCCGGGAACCCGTGGACGGTCTGCCTACCGTCCGTCCATGCGCGAGAACCGTCTCCCCCCGGTCCCCCAGCCCACCGCCCGTCGCCAGCAGCTGACGCTGATCGCCGCCGCCCGGGTGAGCGCCTGCCGGACGACGTCCAGCCAGCAGATCACCGACATCGTGCGGGTCACCGTGGACGACGAGGTCGACACCACCACTTTCCGCGCGATCGTGGCCGAGGTCGGCGGCACCGCCCAGCGCTGACCTGCCGGCGGAGGGCGACGGACGAGTCGACCTGTACGCCGGGTTCTGTCCCCGGGCGCCTCGCGGCGTCCCGATGGGCGGCCATCCATCTAGGCCTGCCGTTGCCGACAGGCTCGAGCGGTCCACCCGCAGGCTCGGGCGGGCAGCCCTCGAACGCCTGCGCAGGACGGCGGCGGACCGCCGTCCCTTTTCGACCTTGCTCCGGGTGGGGTTTACCGAGCCACACCGGTCACCCGGTGTGCGGTGGTCTCTTACACCGCCGTTTCACCCTTACCAGTGCGAGCACTGGCGGTCTGTTCTCTGTGGCACTGTCCCGCGGGTCACCCCGGGTCGCTGTTGACGACCACCCTGCCCTGTGGAGCCCGGACGTTCCTCGGCGGCGGGGTCTCCCCCACCGACGCGACCGCCCAGCCGACTCGTCCGTCGTGCCGGCAGCCTACCCCGGACGCCGGACCCGGCCGCTCAGCCCCAGTAGAGCCGGAAGCCGACCTGGCGCCCGCCGTCCTCGGTCAGGGTCGCCATGTCGACCTGTCGACGAGCCTGCTCCTCGACAGGGTCGTCGGACAGGGCCTCGAGGTAGCGGCGGTGCTCGACCAGCGAGGCGACGGCGGTCTCCACGCCGGCGCTGACGTCGACCACGTGCGGCGGCGGGTATCCGACCGCGTGGACGGCGACGTACTGCACGCCCGACCACGGCGTCTCGGTCAGGTCGGGGAAGATCCACTCGTTGCCCGCATCGGCCACCGCGTCCAGCAGCGACCGGGTCAGCGCCCGGTGGTCCGCGGAGTTCAGCGCGCCGGGAGTGACCTCCGGCGGGGTCCAGGTGTCCCCGCCGTGCATGACCACGACCAGGTCGGGCCGGTGCCGGCGCAGCGCCCCGGCCAGGTCGCGGCGCAGCTGCAGGTCGGCGACGAGCACGCCGTCGGAGTGGTCGAGGAACTCCACCTCCGAGACGCCGACGACGGCGGCCGAGCGGCGCTCCTCCTCCTCGCGCAGCGGGCCGGCCTCGGCCGGGGACAACCCGGCGATGCCCGCCTCGCCGCGGGTGGCCAGCAGGTAGTGCACCTCCTTGCCCGCCGCCGTCCACACCGCGACGGCGGCCGCGGGGCCGTACTCGATGTCGTCGGGGTGCGCGGCGACGACGAGCGCGCGCTGCCAGTCGTCGGGGAACGGGGCGGGAGCGGTGGCCATGCCCGGAGTCTGCCCGCTCAGCGCGCCGGCGAGGACTCATGTTCCGCCGTCCGCTGGGAGGCCTGGCTGGGGGCCGCGGCGCGGACCAGCCACAGCACCAGCAGCCCACCGAGGATCCCGGCGCTGCCACTGACCAGGAAGACCTGGTGAAGTCCGTCGGCGTACGCGCTGCCCAGCAGGTCGGCGAGCCCGGCCCGGTCCGCCGGGGGCGCGGAGCCGACGAGCTGCTGGGTCTGCCCGGCGGTCAGCGCGGAGGCGGTCGCGTCGGGGTCGGCCGCGCCGGCGTCCCGGAGCACGCCGGCTGCCCGCGCGGTGAAGACGCTGCCCAGCACCGCCACGCCGAGGGCGAACCCGAGCTGCCGGGCGGTGTTCACCGCGCCCGAGGCCATCCCGCTGCGCTCCCGGGGCACCGCGGCCAGCGCGGCCGACGCCAGGGTCGGGTTGGCCACCCCGACCCCGATGCCGAGCACGGCCAGCCCCGGGACGAGGACCCGCCACGAGGAGTCGGCCTGCACGAAGGCCAGCAGGAGGGCCGCGACGCCGATGACGACCAGCCCACCGCCGACGACGAACCGCGGCGGCAGGGTCTGCAGGTACCGCCCGGCGAAGGCGGCCACCACGAAGCTGAACGCGGAGAGCGGGATGAACACCAGCCCGCCCTGCAGCGGCGAGAGCCCCAGCACCGACTGCAGCCACAGCGAGATGTAGAGGTTGTGCGCGAAGGCCGCCCCGTTCAGCAGCAGTGCGCCGAGCATGATCCCGGTGAAGGAGCGGTTGCCGAACAGCCGGACGTCGAGCATCGGCGCCCGGCGGCCGAGCTCGACGCGGACCCAGACGGCCAGCACGAGGACGCCGGCGGCCAGCGGGCCCCAGGCGACCGGCGCCCCCCACCCGTCCGCGGCGGCCCGCACGAGGCCGAAGACGATGCCGGCGGCGCCGACGGTGAACAGCACGATCCCGGGCACGTCGGGGCGCGGGGCGTCCGGCTGGCGGGCCTCCTGCACGGCCATGAGGGTCAGCGCGATGCCGAACACGCTGATCGGCAGGTTGACGAAGAAGATCCAGCGCCAGTCCAGCTCGGTCAGCGCCCCGCCGAGGATGGGCCCCAGGGCCGCGGCGGCCCCGACCACGGCACCCCAGATGCCGAAGGCGGTCCCGCGGTCGCGCCCCTCGTAGCTGGTGTTGATCAGCGCGATGGTGGTGGCGAGCATGGCGGCGGCCCCGATGCCCTGCACCGCCCGCGCCACGATCAGCAGCTCCGCGCCGGGGGCCAGGCCGCAGGCCAGCGACGCCAGCGCGAACAGGCCCAGGCCGATCAGGTAGAGCCGGCGCCGGCCGTACAGGTCGGCCAGCGAGCCCGCCCCCAGCACCAGGGCGGCCAGCGACAGGGCGTAGACGTCGACGACCCACTGCAGCTGGCCGAAGCTGGTGTCCAGGTCGGTGGCCATGTCGGGCAGGGCGACGTTCACGATCGTGACGTCGATGAGGAGCATGAACGTGCCGGTGCAGATCGCGACCAGCGGCAGCCACTTGCGCATGGTGCCACTGTGCAACGACCGGGCAACAGGAGCGTGCCCAACCGGTCGGTCTGACGGGATCCTCCATCGTCGACGTCGTCGTGCAGGATGGTGCCCGTGCTGGATGCCGTCGACCGCCAGATCGTGCACGCCATGCAGGTCGACGGCCGGGCTCCGTTCAGCCGGATCGCCACCGTGCTGGGCGTCTCGGAGCAGACGGTCGCCCGCCGGTGGCGGCGGCTGCGGGCCGACGGCGTCGTCCGGGTCCTGGGGCTGACCACCCCCGAGGCCAGCGAGCCGAGCTGGCACATCCGGATGCGGGTGCAGCCGGCCGCCGCGGGCGCCGTCGCCGATGCCCTCGCCCGCCGTCCGGACGTCTCGTGGGTGAGCCTGACCGCCGGCGGCGCCGAGATCACCTGCTCCACCCGGCCGCGCACTCCCCGCCAGCGCGACGCGCTGCTGCTGGACCGACTGCCGCGCACCGTGCAGGTCATCGACCTGGCCGCGTTCTCGGTGCTGCACTCCTACGTCGGCGGCGCCTACGAGTGGACCGACTTCGACGACCCGCTCAGCGAGGAGCAGATCGCCGCGCTCGGCTCCGACGCGGCCCGCACCACCCCGACCCCCGTCGCCCTGGACCCGGAGGACGAGCTGTTGCTGGCCGCGCTGGCCACCGACGGCCGGCTGAGCTACGCCGAGCTGGCCGGGGTCACCGGCTGGTCGGAGAGCCGGGTGGCCCGGCGGGTGGAGGCCCTGCGGTCGGCCGGTGCCCTCTACTTCGACCTGGAGATCGCCGCCGAGCTGCTCGGGCACCCGGTCAGCGCGCTGCTGTGGCTGGGGGTCGCCCCGAAGGACCTCGCGCACGTCGGCGAGTCCCTGGCCCGGGCGCCGGAGACCGGCTTCACCGCCGTCGTCACCGGGCCGGCGAACCTGATGGTGGCGGTGACCTGCCGGGACACCGCCCACCTCTACCGCTTCCTCACCGACCGGGTCGGGGCCCTGCCGGTGCGCACGCTGGAGACCTCCACCGTGCTGCGCCGGGTCAAGCAGGCCGGCAGCCTGATGGACGGCCCGCGGCTGACCGACCCCGAGCCGCCACCGGTCCGCGGCCGCTGACCTCCAGCTTCGATCAGGTCACCTGATCGAACACTGACCTACTGCACCAACGTTGGTGCAGTAGGCCAGTCAGTGATCAGGTGACCTGATCACTGCTGAGAGCTCAGCGGCCGCGGGCGACCCGGAGCGCGGCGGTGAGCATCGGCAGCTGGAACGGGATCCGCGCCACCGCGACCGCCAGCTTCCCCGGCCGGCGCCGGAACACCCGCAGCGTCTGAGCGTGCGCCGGCAGCACGCCGACCAGCACCCCCACCGCGGCCCACCCGCCGAGCCGGCGGGTCCGCGGGACGGCGAGCAGCGCGGCCGTGGCCAGCTCGGCCACGCCGCTGCCGGTGACCCACGGCCGGGCCGGCCCCAGCTCCGGCGGGATCATCCACTCGTAGGTCCGCGGGCGCACCAGGTGCAGCGCCCCCGACCCGGCCATCCCCGCCGCCAGCACCTGCGCGCGCACGTCGTCCCTCATGGGCCGGACAGTAGGCTCCGCGGCCGTGTCCCCTGTCGATCTCCTCATAGCCGCAGGGGTGGCCCTCCTGGCCGGCGGCATCAACTCGATCGCCGGCGGCGGATCGCTGATCCTCTTCCCGGTGCTCGTCGGCCTCGGGCTGGGGACGGTCGCGGCCAACGTGACCAACTCGGTCGCCCAGTGGCCCGGCTACGTCGGCGGGGTGCTCGGCTTCCGCCCGGAGTACGCCGGCCAGCGTGCCCGGATGATCCGGTTCTCGGTGGTCGCGGTGCTGGGCGGCACGGCCGGGTCGGTCCTGCTGCTGACCACGCCGACCGAGGCGTTCGAGACCGTGGTCCCGGTGCTGGTGCTCCTCGCCAGCGTCCTGCTGGCCTTCCAGCCGCTGATCACCAAGCGGCTCAAGAAGCAGGAGGACGGCGTCGCCACCGGCGACCCCGCCTGGCTGTACGTGGCGCTGTTCCTGGCCACGGTCTACGGCGGCTACTTCGGTGGTGCGCTGGGCGTCATCCTGGTCGGCGTCCTGGGGCTGGGGCTGGGCCGGCTCAAGCTGGCCAACGCGATGAAGAGCGCGATCTCCCTGGTCACCGCCTCGGTGACCGTCGTCGTCTTCGGCATCTGGGGCCCGGTGGAGTGGGCCTACGTCGCCGTCTGCGCGCCGGCCGCGCTGCTCGGCGGGTTCCTCGGGGCGAAGGTCGCCACCCGCATCCCGACGACGCCGCTGCGGGTCTTCATCGTCCTGTTCGGCGTCGCCGTGTCGATCTACCTGTTCGCCCGCGCCTGAGCGGCCCGTCCGCGGGGCCGTGGACATCGCCGTCCCGGTGGCCCATGCTCGCGGCGTGCGGACGTGGCACCCGTCGGAGCCCACCGGTGCTGCCCCCGGCCCGGTGACGGTCTCGACGGGGTCGGTGCCTCCCGCCGAGGCGTTCGCCTTCTGGCAGGACCTCATCTGCGACACCTTCGTCCAGCTGTCGGCGACCCCGACCACCGACGGCCAGTTCCGGGGGCGGATCACGCACAGCGTGGCCGGGGAGCTCGAGCTGACCACCGTGCGGGCGAGCGGGCAGCAGGTCCGACGGACGCCGAGGCTCATCGCCCGGAGCAAGGAGGCCTACGTGCTGGCCAGCATCCAGCTGGCCGGCCGAGGCGTGGTCGCGCAGGACGGCCGCGAGGCACGCCTCGTCCCCGGGTCGATGTCCTTCTACGACACCACGCGGCCGTACACGCTGCACTTCGCCGACGCCTTCGAGCAGCTCGTCGTCCAGGTCCCGCAGCGCGTGCTGCCGGCGGGCACGGTGGCCCGGGCGACGGGCGTGACGCTCAGGGCCGACAGCAGCGCGCGGCTGGTCGCGGACTTCTTCCGGGGCCTCGCCCGCCGGCAGGGCACCGATCCAGCCGGCACCGCCACGCTGGTGCCGCACGCGATCGGACTGCTCGGCTCGGCGCTCGCCCTGGCCACCGGGCCCCTCCCGGCCGCGCCGTCGGCGGCCCTGGACCGGGAACGGGTGCGGGCGTACCTGACCGCCTCGTGCACCGACCCCGGGCTCGACGCCGACGCGGTGGCCGCTGCTTGCCATCTCTCCCGGCGGACGCTGTTCCGACTGTTCGAGAGCGAACCCGAGAGCCTGGGCGACGCACTCCGCCGGCTGCGGGTGGCGGCCGCCCAGCGGCTGCTGCGCGAGGCACCACGGCTGCCCCTGGCCGCCGTCGCCGGCCGGTGCGGGTTCTCCGGGGACGCCCAGTTCCACCGCGCGTTCCGGACGGTCACCGGGATGACGCCCGCCGCCTACCGACAGGCAGCCGCTGGTCGGTCCTGAGCGCATCTGGCACCCAGCACCGGGAAGGCGGCACGGAAGACGACTCCCGCGATCGGCGGTACCGCCACGGTGGTCGCACGCCCCGCCGACGGTCGGGCAAGACCGCAGGAGGACCCGAGATGAGCTCTGCCGACACCCCCCGTCCCGCCGGCCCGGTGCGCGTCGCCGCCGTCCAGGCCGAGCCGCGCTGGCTCGACCTCGACGCGGGGGTGGCCCAGGTCGAGACCCTGATCGCCGAGGCGGCCGGGAACGGCGCGCAGCTGGTCGCGTTCGGCGAGACGTTCATCCCGGGCTACCCGTGGTGGATCTGGCTCGACGCCCCCGCCGCCGGCATGCAGTTCGTGCCGGGCTACGCGGCCAACTCGATGACGCGGGACGGCGAACACATGCAGCGGATCGCTGCCGCGGCGGGCCGGCACGGGGTGCACGTCGTCCTCGGCTTCGCCGAGCGGGCCGGCGGCAGCCTCTACATGGCACAGGCCTTCCTCGACGACACCGGCTCGGTGATCTCCGTGCGCCGCAAGCTCAAGCCCACCCACGTCGAGCGCAGCGTCTTCGGCGAGGGCGACGGCAGCGACGTCCAGGTGCACCACACCCGGCTGGGCCGGGTGGGCGCGCTCAACTGCTGGGAGCACTTCCAGCCGCTCACCAAGTACGCGATGTACAGCATGGGCGAGCAGATCCACGTCGGGGCCTGGCCGAGCTTCTCGCTCTACCGGGGCGCGGCGATGGCGCTGGGGCCGGAGGTCAACACCGCGGCCAGCCGCATCTACGCGGTCGAGGGGCAGGCCTTCGTCGTCGCCCCGTGCTCGACCGTGGGTCAGGCCGGCCAGGACCTGTTCGCCGACACCGACACCAAGCGGCAGCTGCTCCGGCAGGGCGGCGGCTTCGCCCGCATCTACGGCCCGGAGGGGACCGAGCTGGCCGAACCGCTGGCCGAGGACGTCGAGGGCATCCTCTACGCCGACCTCGACTTCTCGCTGATCGCGATCGCCAAGTCCGCCGCCGATCCCGTCGGGCACTACTCCCGGCCGGACGTCTTCCGGCTGTTGTTCAACGCCGCGCCCAACCGCGTCGTGGTCTCCTCCGAGCAGGCCGGCGCGCGACCGCCGGTCGACGTCCCCGAGCCCAGCGACCTGGTTCCCGTGGACGCGTCGGCGCTCCAGCAGGTGCGACCGTGAGCGGCCTGGAGTCAGCGATCGCGCCGCACCTGGTCGAGCCGCGGACACGGCAGACACGGAAGTCGGCGGCCTTCACCCCGCCCTACCCGTCCTTCTCCGCCCGGTTCCCCACCGGCGTCGTCTCCGTCGTGATGGCCTACTTCGGGGTGCAGCACGCCGGCGACGCCCCGGCGGAGGTGGCCGCGGCGGCCGCGGACGAGGTGGCCGCCCTCAGCGGCCGGCTCGCCGCCACCGACGGGGCCGACTCGGTCGAGCACGCGCGCTACGTCGACGAGCGCGGCCACGTGACCACGGTGATCATCGCGTACTGGACCGATCCCGCCGGCCACGCCCGCTGGACGGCGGGGGCGCCCGGCTGGACCGACCCGGCGCACCGCCGGACCGGGCTCGGCTTCTTCCTGGAGATGCTGACCCCGTCGGTCGACCGGTTCGAGACGCTGTTCTCCAACGACCGGCTGGAAGGCGTCGCCCGGCTCGCCGACGGGCTCTCCGGGGAGATCCGGGAGCACGGGTACTGGGGCGGCGCTCGCGACCGGCTGCCTCTCGCCCAGACCGACGCCCTCGACGCCACCGGCGCCCCGGACGTGCGGGACGACGGCGTCCTGCGGGTCACCGGCCCGGACAACCTGTGCCTGATCCGCTCGGGCCAGGAGTGGTCGGAGACCGACGGCGAGGAACGCCGGATGTACACCGAGGACGTGGAGCCGGTGCTGCGCGCCGGCATGGACTTCCTCCGCGACGACGGACTCGGCGTCGGCTGCTACGCCAACCGGTACATGACGGTCGTCGACGCGCAGGGCCATCCGTCGGACAAGACCTTCGGGATGAGCTGGTGGCACAGCCTGGAGGAGCTGGACACCTGGGCGGAGTCGCACCCCACCCATGTGGCGATCTTCCGGGTGGCGATGAAGTACCTGGGCACCCTCGGTCCGGCGGCGAGACTACGGCTGTACCACGAGGTCACAGTCGCGTCGGCGGATCAGCAGCGCTTCGAGTACCTCGACTGCCACCCGGGGACGGGCCTGCTGCGCGCCACCGGGGTGCCGGGCACCTGACCGCCGGTCCGGGCTACTCCCCGCCGCGGCCGGGCTCGCCGATCGCGATCATCGCCTCGACCGCGCGGCGCGCCCGGGCAGCGGTCTCCGGGTCGACGTCGATCGCGCCCTCGCCGGTGCGCAGCGTGTGCAGCAGCTTGGCCGGGGTGATCATCTTCATGTAGCGGCAGGCGGCCCGGGCGTTCATCGGGATGAACTCGGTCGTCGAGTTGAGCGCGCGCAGCTGGTGCAGGATGCCGATCTCGGTGGCCACCAGCACCTGGCCCGCCGTGCTCGCGGCCGCGGCGTCGGCCATGCCCCCGGTCGACAGCACCCGGGTGCGCTCGGCCGGCAGGTCGCCGTGGCTCACCAGGTCCAGCACCGAGGTCGTGCACCCGCACTCGGGGTGGACGAGGATCTCCGCGTCGGGGTGGGCGGCGATCTGCGACCGGACGTCGGCCGGGCTGATCCCCGCGTGCACGTGGCACTCACCGGCCCAGATCGAGATGTTCGACCGCCCGGTCACCCGCTTCACGTGCGCGCCGAGGAACTGGTCGGGGCAGAAGAGGATCTCCTGGTCCGCCGGGATCGACCGGACGACGTCGGCGGCGTTGGAGCTGGTGCAGCAGATGTCGGTCTCGGCCTTCACCGCCGCGGTGGTGTTGACGTAGCTGACCACGACCGCGCCGGGGTGCTCGGCCTTCCACTCCCGAAGCTGCTCGGCGGTGATGCTGTCGGCCAGCGAGCAGCCGGCGGCGTGGTCGGGCAGCAGCACGGTCTTCTCCGGCGAGAGGATCTTCGCCGTCTCGGCCATGAAGTGGACGCCGCAGAAGACGATCTCGCGGGCGTCGGTCTCGGCCGCGACCCGGGACAGGTACAGCGAGTCGCCGGTGAAGTGGGCGACGTCCTGGATCTCGGGCACCTGGTAGTTGTGCGCCAGGACGACGGCGCCGCGCTCGTCGGCCAGCCGGCGGATCTCGGCCGCCCAGGTCTCGTACTCGGCGGCGGACATGGTGCGGTCATCGGCGGCGACGGTGGCGGTCACGGAGCTCCTCAGCGGGCCAGGTTTCGGTACCACGTGGTTCAACAGTCGGGGACACCGAGGGCTTCCCCGGGCGGTCAGCCCAGGTGGGAGGTGTCGTTGACCAGCCGCACCGAGGTGCGCCCGTCGGAGGACCAGGTGACCGTCGACAGCGACGCCGCCTCCAGGAACACCCGGTGCACGACGTCCTCGCCCACGCCGAGCCCGGCGGCCAGCAGCAGCTTGATCGGCATCATGTGGCTGACCAGCAGCACGGTCTTCCCGGCGTGCCGGGCCAGGACGCGGTCGCGGGCCCGGGCCACCCGGGTGGCGACGTCGGCCACCGACTCCCCACCCGGGGGGCGGACGTCGGTGGCACCGGACCAGCGCCGGAAGGCCAGCGGGCTCTTCTCCTGGGCCTCGGCCGCGGTCAGGCCCTCCCAGGCCCCGAAGTCCAGCTCGCGCAGGTCGGTGTCGACCTCGACCGGGACGCCCAGCACCTGCGCGGCCGCCTCGGCGGTCTGCCGGGTGCGCTGCAGCGGGGAGCTGACGATCACGTCGATCCCCCGCCCGGCCAGGTGCCGGGCCGCGGCCTCGGCGTCGGCGCGCCCGAGCTCGGACAGCGGCAGGTCGCTGCTGCCACTGAACCGACGCTCCGGGGTGTGCTCGGTGCGCCCGTGCCGCAGCAGGTGGGTCACCGTCACGACGACGGGCGCGGGCTCCGTCGTCGGCTGGGTCTCGTCCTCGACGACCACCGGTTCGGTGGCCAGGTCGCGGCGCACCGGCTTGCCGTCCATCGCGCTGTTGGCCAGCGCGTCGGCGGCGCTGTTCTGCGCCCGCGGGATCCAGGTGTAGCGCACCGAGCCGAGCTGGCGGGCGATGTCCCGGGCCTGGACGGCGAGCTTCTTCATGTCCGGGTGCTTGATCTGCCAGCGGCCCGACATCTGCTCCACGACCAGCTTGGAGTCCATCCGCACCTCGACGCTCGAGCTCGGGTCGAGGTCGAGGGCGGCCTGCAGCCCGGCGACGAGACCGCCGTACTCGGCGACGTTGTTGGTGGCCCGGCCGACGGACTCGGCCCGCTCGGCGAGCAGCCGGCCGGTCTCGGCGTCCTTCACCAGCGCGCCGTACCCGGCCGGCCCGGGGTTGCCCCGCGACCCGCCGTCGGCCTCGACGATGAGCCGGCGGCTCACAGCCCGGACTCGGCGGTGCGCACGAGGACCCGGTTGCAGTTCTCGCAGCGCAGCACGGTGTGCGGGTCGGCGTTGCGGTAGGAGGCCAGCTCGGTGCCGTAGAACTCGATCCGGCAGCCCTGGCAGCGCCGGGCCTTCAGCTCGGCGGCGCCGGTGCTGCCGGTCTGCGCGGCGACCCGGTCGTAGACCTTGAGCAGGTCGGCCGGGATCGTGGCGGCGACCTCGTCGCGCTTCGCCTGGTGCTGCCCGGTGGCCTCGGCGATCTGCGCCAGCGCCTCGTCCCGCGCCTGCTCGGCCTGCTCCTGCTCGGCCTGCGCGCCGGCCAGCCCGCCCTGCGCCGTGGCGAGGGCGGCGTCGGCGGCCTCGCGGCGCTCCATCAGCTCGAGCACCTGGTCCTCCAGGTCGCCCTGCCGGCGGTGCAGCGACTCCAGCTCGTGCTGCAGCCCGGTGATCTCCTTGGGCGTCGCGCCGCCGGAGTCGATCCGGGACTGGTCCCGGGCGGCCCGCTGCCGGACGGTGTCGACGTCGCCCTCCAGCCGCTTCTGCTCGCGGTCGAGGTCCCGCACCTCGGTCTCGGCCCGGACGACGTCGTCGGCGAGAGCCCGCTGCGCCTCCTGGGCGGCCTCGACGGCGGCGAGCTCGGGGAGGGTGCGCTTGCGGTGGGCGAGTTGCGCGAGGGCGACGTCCTCCGCAGCGAGGGCCAGCAGCTTCTGCTGGTCGAAGTGGTCAGCCTGCACGCGGCCAACCTACCCGGCGGGTCTCTGATCGTCGGCCCCCGTGCAGGGTCCCACCGCGAGCCTGCGAGTGGTCGGGGGCACGGGGGTCCTCCGACCAGCCGCAGGGCCGGGGCCACCGGACCACCCGGCCAGCGCTGGAGCGGGGCGATCAGCGGTCGGGAGCGACGCCGACGCGGAAGGTCCAGGGATCCGTGCGCCGGCTGGACACGGTGACCCGGACCTGCCCACCGAGGTCGCGGTGCAGCAGGTCGGCGGCGACCGGCAGCCACGGCCACTCGGAGGCGTAGTGGGCCACGTCGCAGAGCGCCGGACCGGCGACCTCGGCCGCGTCGACCGCCGGGTGATGCTTGACGTCGCTGGTCAGGAAGACGTCGGCGCCGGCCTCCGCGGCCGCGGCCAGCAGGGAGCCGCCGCTGCCCCCGCAGACCGCGACGGTGCGCACGAGCCGCCCGGGGTCGCCGACGACCCGCACCCCGCCGGGCGTGGCCGGCAGCGCCGCGGCCACCTGCTCCGCGAACTGCTGCAGCGTGCGCGTCTCCGGGAGCTCGCCGATCCGCCCCAGCCCGGCCCCGGGGGTGGCCGCCGGCTCCAGCGGCACCGGGTCCACCAGCCCGAGGACGGCGGCCAGCGCGTCGTTCACGCCGTGGTCGGCGGCCCGGTCAGCGTTGGTGTGGGCCGCGAAGAGCGCCACCCCGCTGCGGATGAGCCGGTGCACCAGCCGCCCCTGGGGGTGGTCGGCCGGCACACCGTGCACCGGGGTGAGCAGCAGCGGGTGGTGGGTGACCAGGAGGTCGGCGCCGAGGGCGATCGCCTCGTCGACCACGGCGGCGGTCGGGTCGACGGCGAAGAGCACCGAGCGGACGACCTCCTCGCGGTCACCGCAGACCAGCCCGACGGCGTCCCACGGCTCGGCCAGCGCCGGGTCGTAGCGGGCCTCGAGCGCGGCGATCACCGCACCGAGAGGGCGACCGGAGCCCGCCACCGGATCGGTCGTCGTCTGCCCCGTGTCCGCCACGGGGAGGGACTGTAGGGCAGTGCCCGCCCCGGCCGGTGCCGTCACCGGAGCCGGACCGGGCCCGCCTCGATGGGGGTGCGCAGCAGCAGGTACGGATAGCGGCGCTGGTCCACGCCGCCGGAGTACCGCGCCTGCCGGTGCAACTGGTTGGCGGTGACGTAGAGGTGACCGTCGGCGGCGACCGACATGGTGTCGGGCCACAGCAGCCGGGGGTCGTGCACGACGGTCTCCATCGTGCCGTCGGGGCGGCGGCGCAGGATCGCGTTCTGCTCCCCCGCCGTCGCGTAGAGGTTGCCGGCGTCGTCGGTCTCCAGGCCGTCCCCGGCGCAGCCCTTGTCGCCCTCGTCGACGACGGTCGCCGCCACCGCGTCGTCGTCCAGGCCGCGGTCGAGGAGGGCGTCGGTGGCGACGCTGTACCAGTGCCGCGCGGCCAGCGGGCAGTACCAGAGGCGGGCGCCGTCGGCGGAGATCGCGATGCCGTCGGCGCCCATGGCGACCGGCTGCGGCTCGGCGTCGGGCTCGGGCTGCTCCAGGAACGGCCGGCCCTCGACCATCAGCAGCAGCTCCGGCGGGGTGACCGCCTTCGTGGAGGGGTGGCCGCGCAGCCGCCGCCAGGACTCCCCGCTGGCCAGGTCGACCACGATGATCGCGTTCTCCCCCGAGTCGGCCGAGTCGGTGATGTAGGCGACGCCGGCCTCGCCCCGGCGCAGGTCGAAGCGGACGTCGTTGAGGTAGGTCGTCTCCAGCGCGCTCTCCCGCGGGAAGACGATGGTCTGCACGACGGTGTCGGTGCCCAGGTCGATGCAGACCAGCTTCGGCCCGCCGACCTGGGTGGGCTGGAAGAGCGGGGAGCCGGTGTCCAGCACCCAGAGCCGGTCGGCCGGGTCGACGACGATGCTCTGCACGCTGACGAAGGCCTCGCGGTCGTCGTCGCCGGCGGGTGAGTTCCACGCCTCGTCGGGGAAGGCGACGACCTGGCCGTCGCGGATCTCGGCGACGGTGGCCGGCACGTCGTCGCCCCACTTCGGGAAGTTCACGAACACCCGGCCGGTGTGCGACACCGAGACGCCGGTGGGCATCGGGCCGTCGGTGAAGGCGTGCACCACCTCCAGCTCACCGGTGGGGCGGTCGGTCTGCAGGTCCTCGGTGCTCTGGGTCATGCACCGGTGGTGCCCCGATCACCGCCGGCTGCAACGTCAGCCGACCAGCCGGACCATCGCGACCCGCGGCCCGTGCCGGTCCAGCCCGAGCTCGACCTCGCGGCTGCGGAGCGCCCGCAGGCCGGGGGTCAGCTCAGGGGTCACCTCCCAGCCGTGGCGGGCGTAGTACGGGGCGTTCCAC
The DNA here is from genome assembly GCF_011758655.1 of Modestobacter marinus. Lineage (NCBI taxonomy): Bacteria > Bacillati > Actinomycetota > Actinomycetes > Geodermatophilales > Geodermatophilaceae > Modestobacter > Modestobacter marinus. The sequence continues at coordinate 464,618 of NZ_JAAMPA010000003.1, read as the reverse complement.
GGGACGTCGGCGTAGGTGAGCAGTGTGACCCGGTCGGCTCCGTGCTGCCGGGCCGCCTCCACGGTGGCCGCCAGCAGGGCGGCACCGATCCCGCGCCGGCCGTGCGCCGGGTGCACCGACAGCTGCTCGAGGTGCACAGCGCCGTCCACCAGCTCCAGGACGGCGAACCCGGCCACCGGGCGCCCGGCCACCAGCACCCGCCACGCCCGGGCCCGCTCCGCCGCGGTCGCCGGCGGAGGCAGGTCGGTGATGCCGAGCGGGACGAACAGCCCGTCCGCCGCGGCCTCGACGCCGGGCAGCTCGGCCAGGTCCGCGTCGTCGGCGTCGCGCACCTGCGCACTGGTCGACATGTCGGCACCCTGACACGTCGATCAACCGACTTCTCCACCGAAACTGCTCGCGCCGAGTGCGCAGTACCGGTCGGCGACACGGGCCGACGCGCCGGGGCGGACAGCACGAACTGTTCACCGGGCGACGGGGCACCCCTCCTGGTGAGGGAGGGCCGCACCTGCCATCGTCGAGGGCATGAGCGCTCCCGCCCGGGAAGAGGTCGGCGCCCAGCCGGTGGGCGGCCGCCGGGTCGCCCTGCTCGCCGTGTGCACCGCGCTCGTCGTGGCGCCTTACCTGGCCGGCGTCCTGGTGCCGTACCACGTGAACGACCTCGATGCCGTCCCGTTGGCCGAGGTGGCCGGCGGCGCGCACGACCCCAAGGACCTCTGGCCGCACGGCACGGCCGGGGGCCTCGCCCAACTGGCCGGCATGCTGTCCCTCGCACTGACGCCGATCGGCCTGGTGGCCGTGCTGGTCGCCGCCCTGGACGGCCTCTTCCGCCGGCGCCCCACGCCGGTGGTGGCCCTCGGCCTGGCCTCGGTGGCGTTGGCCTGCCTCGCCGGGTGGGCGTTCTTCCTCTCCCCGCTGGGCACTGCGCTGATCAGCTGGCGGATGGACTGAGGCTCAGTCCATCAGCGGGTCGGCGTCCTCGTCGGCGGTGTAGGCCGCCCACAGCGCTGCGTAGGCACCGCCGGCGGCCAGCAGCTCGGCGTGCGGCCCGACCTCGACGACCCGGCCGCCGTCCAGCACCGCGACCCGGTCGGCGCGGGCCGCGGTGGTGAGCCGGTGGGCCACGACCAGCGTCGTCCGCCGCCGGGCGACGACGTCGGCCGCCCGGGTGACCGCGGCCTCGGTCGCCAGGTCCAGCGACGCCGTCGCCTCGTCCAGCAGCAGGACGTCGGGGTCGACCAGCTCCGCGCGGGCCAGCGCCAGCAGCTGCCGTTGCCCGGCCGACAGCGACCGCCCGCGCTCGCCCACCCGGGTCCGGTAGCCCTGCGGTAGCCCGGCGACCATCTCGTGCGCGCCGACGGCGCGGGCCGCGGCCTCCACCTCCGCGTCCGAGGCGTCGGGCCGGCCGTAGGCGATCGCGTCGCGCACCGTGCCGGCGAACAGGAACGCCTCCTGCGGGACGACGCCCAGCCGCGCCCGGTACTGCAGCAGGTCCAGGGAGCGCAGGTCGGCGCCGTCGACGCAGACCGCCCCGGACGTCGGGTCGTAGAAGCGGGCGACCAGCTTCACCACCGTCGACTTGCCCGCCCCGGTCTCGCCGACCAGGGCGAGGGTCTCCCCCGGCGCCACGGTCAGCGAGACGTCACGCAGCGCGGGGGCGGGGGCGCCGCGGTAGCTGAACGTGACGCCGGCCAGCCGCACCTCCCCGCGCAGCCAGCCCACCGGCGCGGGGTCGGCGGCGGGCGGGGTGGAGGTCGGCGTCCGCAGCAGGCCGCGCAGCCGCCGCAGGCCCACCGCGGCCTGCTGGTAGCTGTCGAACACCTGGGACAGCTGCTGCACCGGGGAGAAGAACGTGTTGACGTACAGCACGAAGGCCAGCAGCACACCGGCGGTGATGTCCCCGGCGGCCAGCCGCGCGGCCCCCACGGCCAGCACCGCGGCGGCGGCCACCTCGGAGAGGAACTCCACGAACGGGAAGTAGGTGGCGATGTACCGCTGGGCCCGCAGCCGCACGTCCCGGTAGGCCAGGGCGTACCCGCGGAAGACGTCGGTCGAGTGCCCGACCCGGTCGAAGGCCTGGGTCACCCGGATCCCGGCGACGTCCTCCTGGAGCCGGGCGTTGACCGCGCTGACCCGCTCCCGCGCCTCGGTGTAGGCCGGCACCGACCGGGCCCGGAACCACACCGTGGTGACCGCGAGGACCGGCAGCGAGGCGACGAGCACCAGCGCCAGCACGACGTCGTAGAGGAAGACCACGACCAGCACCCCGGCCAGGGTGAGCACGCTGATCACCGCCGTGGTCAGCCCGGTCTGCAGGAACGTCGACAGCGCGTCGACGTCGGTCGTCATCCGGGTCATGATGCGGCCGCCGAGCTCGCGCTCGTAGTAGTCCAGCCCCAGCCGCTGGAGCTGGGCGAAGGTCTTCACCCGCAGCGTGTAGAGCAGCCGCTCACCGGTGCGCCCGGTGAGCCACGCGGCGCCCCGGGCGACCACGAGGCCGGCCCCGACGACGACCAGCGCGACGCCGGCGACCCCCAGCAGCAGGGACGTCGACCCGGCGGTGATCCCCTCGTCGACCCCGGTGCGCACCAGCGCCGGGATCGCCAGCTGGGCCGCGGTGTCCAGCGCGACGAGCACCAGCGCGCCCGCCAGCGGCCACCGGAACGGCCGGATCAACCGCCACAGGGAGAACTCCCGGTCCCCGGCGCGGGCACGGTCGGCCGGCACGTCGGGTCCGTCGACGGTCGGGGGCAGCCGGGCGACCAGCTGCCGCAGCGCCGGGGTGGGCGCCGCGGCCGCCATCGCCGAGCCCCGCCCGCCGATGGAGGGGGCCGCGGGCTGCGCCGGGCCGTCGTCCTCGGCGACCGGCTCGGGCTCCGGCCAGGCGGCCGGGGTGACGCCTCCCGCCGTCACCGCAAGGCCGCCACCCCCGCCACCAAAATGGCCATTTTGGTGGTCGGGGTCAGGGTCGGGGTCGGGGTCGGGGGACTCGCCGGACAGCAGCAGGCGGTACAGCGGCGAGCGCGCCTCCAGCTCCGCCGCGGTGCCGATGTCGACCACCCGGCCGGCGTCCAGCACGGCCACCCGGTCGGCCAGCGCGAGGGTCGAGCGGCGGTGCGCGACCAGCAGCGTCGTCCGGCCCCGGACGGCGGTGCGCAGCGCGGCGTGGATCCGGGCCTCGACCGCGGCGTCGACCGCCGAGGTCGCGTCGTCGAGCACCAGCACCCGCGGGTCGGTGAGCAGCGCGCGGGCCAGGGCGACCCGCTGCCGCTGGCCGCCGGAGAGGGTCAGCCCCTGCTCGCCGACGACCGTGTCGTAGCCGTCGGGCAGCTCGCTGATGAACCCGTCGGCCTGGGCGGCGACGGCGGCGGCCCGGACCTCGGCGTCGCTGGCGTCCGGGCGGCCGAAGGCGATGTTGGCGCGCACCGAGTCGGAGAACAGGAAGCTGTCCTCGAAGACGACGCCGAGGGCCCCGCGCAGCGCGCCCAGGTCCAGGTCGCGGACGTCGCGGCCACCGATCCGCACCGCCCCGGCGGAGACGTCGTAGAAGCGCGGCAGCAGGCTGACCACGCTGGACTTCCCCGACCCCGACGTGCCCACCAGGGCCAGCGTCTCCCCCGGCTCGACCCGCAGCGACACCTCGGACAGCACCGGCCGGCCCGGTTCGTACCCGAAGGTCACCTCGTCCAGCTCGACCGGCAGCGGGCCCGCGGGCAGCGGGTCGGCGCCGGACACCAGCGTCGGCCGGGCGTCGACGATCTCCAGCACCCGCTCCACTCCGGCCCGGGCCTGCTGGCCGATGGTGAGCAGGGCGGCGAGCTGGCGCACCGGGGAGACGAGCACCGCCAGGTAGGTGGCGAAGGCCAGGAAGGTGCCCAGCGTGATCGAGCCGCGCAGCGCCAGCCACCCGCCCAGCGCCAGCACGCCGACCTGCCCCAGCGCCGGGACCGCCTGCAGCAGCGGGTTGTAGTGGGCGGTGAACCGGACGACCCGCATCCGCGCGCCGAACAGCCGGCGGGCGCCGCCGTCGAGCCGGTCGAGCTCGCGGTCCTCCTGCCCGAAGGCCTTCACCACCCGCACCCCGGTGACGGCGGCCTCGACGTCCCCGGCGACCACCCCGGCCTGCTGCTGGGCGGCCCAGTTGGCCGGGAAGAGGTCCCGCCGGGAGCGCAGCGCCAGCCACCACAGCGCCGGGCCGACGGCGAGCGCGACCAGGGTGAGCAGCGGGGAGAGCCAGGCCATCACGCCGAGGGAGACGACGAACAGCAGCGCGTTGCCGGTGAGGTTGGGCAGGAACGCGAGCAGCCCCTGCACCAGGGTGATGTCGCTGATCGACCGGCTCACCGCCTGCCCGGTCTGCAGCCGGTCCTGCCCCGGCCCGTCGAGCCGGGACAGCGCCGCGGCGACGTCGTTGCGCAGGTCCAGCTGCACGTCCAGGGACAGCCGGCCGGCCAGGTAGCGGCGGACGAACCCGGCGGCGAAGCGGAGCACGCCGGCCAGTACGAGGGCGACGACGAACGGGGTGACGTCGACGGGGCGCCCCGACTCCGCGCCGGCCACCACCCGGTCGACCACCTCACGGGTCAGCAGCGGCACCCCCGCGGCGATCACCGAGCCGATCAGGGCCGCCCCGAACGCGCCGATCAGGTCGCTCCGGTGGCGCAGGCAGTAGCCGACGAGCCGGCGGAACCAGCCACCCTCGGGCACCGGGTCGGTCCGGTCGGCCGACGGCGCGGCGGTCTGCTCGACGGTGGCCGTCACTGCCGGGCCGGGCCGGTGCGGCGGTGGTCTCCCCGGCACGGCACGACGTCCAGTGTGCGACGTCCTGGCCCGGCGCGCCGCGCCCGGGTGGGAGGCTGCCCCTGTGGCGGAGCGGGGGTTGCGGGCGCCGGCCTGGCTCGAGGAGCTGGTGCGCACCAGCCCGGCGAGCGTGCCGTGGCGTGACGTCACCCGCTTCGCCCTGGTCATCCCCGCCCCGCTGGCCCTGGCCCTGGCCGTCGGCGGGGTGGAGGGCCCGGCGGTGGGCGCCGGGGTGTTCGCGACCATGGGCTCGCTGGCCGCGACGCTGGCGCCGCAGTCGGGCCCGCTGCGGGTCCGGCTGCGCCGGGTGGCCGCGGCCTCGCTGCTCGGCGGGGTCGGCCTGCTGGTCGGGCACGGCCTCAGCGGGGGCGGCTGGCAGCCGGTGCTGCTGATGGTCGTCGTCTCCGCGGTCGCCGCCCTGCTGAGCTCGATCAGCGGCGCCTTCTCCCTGGGCGCGCTGCAGCTGCTCATCTACACCGCGATCTCCTCCGGGCTGCAGACCCCGCTGTCGGCCGGCGTCGAGCTCGGGTTCTTCCTGGCCGGGGCGGCATGGGGGGCCCTCGCCGTCCTGGTGCAGGCGCGCACCGAGGCGCTGGACCCCGACCGGTCCGCCGTCGGGGCGGTGTTCACCCGGGTCGGCGAGCTGCTCGAGGCGATCGGCACCGACCGCACCGAGCAGGCCCGCCGGGAGCTCACCCTGGCGCTGAACGCCGGCTACGACCGGGTCATCCACGCGCGCAGCCGCTCGGCCGGCCGCAGCCGGGAGCTCGCCGAGCTGGCCGGGGTGCTGAACGCGGCCGCGCCGCTGGTGGAGGGTGCGGTGGCCAGTGCCCGGGGCGGCGTGCCGGCCGACTCCCGCGACATCGGGGCCGCGCACGCCCTGGCCACCGCGGTCACCAGCCGCCGCCCGGTGCTCGGCGAACGACCGCCGCCGGTCGAGGACGCCCCGGCACCGCGCCGGGCGGTCCGGCACGGACTGCGGCTGGTGTGGAACGTCGTCGGCGACCCCGAGGAGCGGGCCTCGGCGGCGGTCGTGCGCCCCGCCCCGGAGTGGCGGGTGCGGCTGCACGACCTGTTCGACCGGACCCTGGGCAGCGCCGACTCCCGCGCCTTCGTCGTCCGGCTCACGCTGTGCATGACCGTCGCCGAGATCGCCCGCCAGCTGCTGCCGATCGAGCGGCCCTACTGGGTGCTGCTGACCGTCGCGATCGTGCTCAAGCCCGACTACGGCTCGGTGTTCACCCGGGCGGTGCAGCGCGGGGCCGGCACGCTGCTCGGCGTCCTCATCGGGTCGCTGCTGCTGACCTTCCTGCACCGGGACGCCTGGGTGCTGCTCCCCCTGGCGCTGGCCGCCGGCGCGCTCCCCTGGGCCCGCAGCGGCAACTTCGGCCTGTTCTCGGTCTTCCAGACCCCGCTGATCATCCTGCTGCTCGACCTGGCCACGCCCAGCGGCGCCGGGCTGGTCGGTGCCCGGCTGGTCGATACGCTGATCGGCTGCGGGATCGTGCTGGTGTTCGGCTACCTGCTGTGGCCGCAGACCTGGCGGGCCCCGCTGGACGACGCGCTGCGCGACGCGACCCTGGCGCTGGACCGCTTCGTCGAGGCCGCGTTCACCCAGGGTCCCGAGGCCACCCGGCGGGCCCGGCGGGGCAGCTACCGGGCGCTGACCGAGCTGCAGACGCAGCTGCAGCGCCGGCTGGCCGAGCCCCCGCCGATCAGCACCCGGGCCGCGGCCTGGTGGCCGGTGATCGTGCAGCTGGAACGGGCGTCGGACGCGGTCACCGAGGCGGTCATCGCGATGCGCGCCGGCGAGCCCGCGCCCGACGTTGCCCAGGTCGGCGTGCTGTGCAGGGCGCTCCGGCAGCTGGAGCAGGACCTGCGCGAGCACCGCGCCCCCGACGACGCCGAGCTGTACGCCGAAGGCGTCCTGGCCCCGGTCGCCCGGGAGGTGGACGCCGCCCGGCGGCTGATCCGGGAGACCACGCCGGGCCGGCGGTCCGGCGTCCGCGGCACCGACGACTGAGCGGCCCGCTCAGGACGGCGCAGTCTCAGGACGGCGCAGGGACACCCGGCTGCAGGAGCGCGCCGGCCTCGGCCGCGGGCAGCGCCCGGTGGAACAGCCACCCCTGCGCCTGGTCGCACGCGTCGGCCCGGAGCCGCGCCAGCTGCTCGGGCTCCTCGACCCCCTCGGCGACCACGGTCAGCCCGAAGGTGTGCGCCGCCCGGATCATCAGCGCCACCAGGTCACCGTGCCCCGGCTCGCTGGAGCCGATGAAGCTGCGGTCGATCTTGAGGGTGTCGACCGGCATGTGCCCCAGCTGGCCGATGGAGGTGTAGCCGGTGCCGAAGTCGTCGATGGCGACGGCGGCGCCCAGTGCCCGCAGGGTGGCCAGGTTGTCCATCGCCGACGGGTCGGCGACCAGCACGGTCTCGGTCACCTCGAGCACGAGCAGGTGGGCGGGGAGCCCCGAGGCGGCCAGCGCATCGGCGACGTCCTGCACGACCCGGCGGTCAGCGAGGTGCCGGCCGGAGACGTTCACCGCGATGGTCGGCTCCGGCTCGTCCTGGGCCAGCCCGGCGGTGCTGCGCCACTCGGCGAGCTGCCGGGTGGCCTCGTGCAGCACCCAGCGGTCCAGCTCGCAGATCAGCTGGGACTCCTCGGCCGCGGGGACGAACTCGTCCGGCGGCACCAGCCCGTGCCCGGGCCGCTGCCAGCGCACCAGGGCCTCGTACCCGATCACCCGGTCCGAGGTCACGTCGACCACGGGCTGGTAGTGCAGCTGCATCTCGCCGTCGGCCAGACCCGACCGGATCGCCGCCTCCAGCGCAGCCCGCTCGGCGAGCTGCCCGCGGAGCACCTCGTCGAAGACCTCGGCCCGGCCACGCCCGTGCCGCTTGGCCCGGTAGGCGGCGGTGTCCGCCTCGACGAAGAGGACGTCGGCGTCGGTGTCGGCGTCCCGGCTGACCGCCACGCCGACGCTGGCGCCGACCCGCACCGTGTGGTGGGCCAGCCGGATCGGCTCGCTGGTCGCCGCGATCAGCCGCTCGGCGAGCTCGACCAGCGCGCGCTCGTCGTCCACCGCCTCGACCAGGACGACGAACTCGTCACCGCCCAGCCGGCACACGACGTCGCCGGCGCGGACCTCCGCCGCGAGCCGGCCGGCGACCTCCCGCAGGACGTCGTCCCCGGCCGCGTGCCCGTGGGTGTCGTTGACCGACTTGAAGCCGTCCAGGTCGACGAACAGCAGGCCGGTCATGGTGCCCGCGCGCCGGCCGCGGGACAGGGCCGCGGCGGTCAGCTGCAGCGCCTGCGCCCGGTTGGGCAGCTCGGTGAGCGGGTCGTGCGCGGCCTGGTGGGCGAGCGCGGACTGCAGTTCCTCGCGCTGGCGCACCGAGCTCACGATCTGCCGCACCGAGGCGTGCACGACCGCACCGAGCGGACCGGGCAGCGGCTCGGCCAGCACGCTGTCGGCGAGGTCCCCGCGGGCCACCGCCTGCGCCTGGTCCTGGATGCGCCGGAGACTGGCCACCGCCGCGGCCAGCGCCGTGGAGACGGTGCGCACCTCGCGCGGGCCCCCGCCCTCGACCTCCACGAGCTCGCCGCGGCTGACCTGGTCGGCCTGCCCGGCCAGCACGCCGAGCGAGCGGGACACGCTGCGACCCAGGACGACGGCGCCGACCGCCGCGGTCAGCAGCAGGCCGAGGCCGGCCAGCAGCGTGGCCGTCCGGCGACCGTCCGCCGCGTCGCGGTCGGCGGCCGCGCTCGCCTGGGCGCCGGCGACCGCGGTGTCCAGCAGCTCGGTGAAGGCGGCGTCCCGTGCGGCGCTCCCGTTGACCAGGGCGGCGATGCGCTCGATGGAGAGGGGGGCGGCGGTGTCCTGCTCGGCCCGCGCGGCGAGGACGTCGTCCACCGCGGTCACCGCCGCGGACGCGCGGACGCCGTCCCAGGCCGCGGCCAGGGCCGGCTGGGACAGGTCGCCCAGCTGCCGTTGGGCGTCGGTGTAGGCGATCCAGGCAGGGCGCCAGTCCAGGTCGCTGTCCTCGGTACCGTCGAGACGGAGCTGGGAGCCGAGGAACAGCGGGACCACACGGCTGGAGGTCTGGGTCAGCTCGGCGAGCAGCTCGACGTCCCGGGCGGCCCGGTAGGTCCCGCCGGTCACCTCCTGGGCACTCGCCTCCGCGGCCGCTTTCTGCTGGGCCTCCAGGAGCAGACCGGAGACGGCCAGGTACCCGCGGTAGGTCTCCACCAGCGAGAGGCTCCGGGTCTGCGAGCCGGCGCGGACGTCGGCGAGCCGGGCGAGGGCCCGTTCCGCGGCCCAGGCGCCCACGGAGCCAGCGGGCACCGAGGCCAGCGCCCGGTCGGTGACCCGCTGCGCCTGGACGACGGCCTGCTCGGCCTGCGCCAGCTGGGTCTGCACCATGACCGGGGGGAGCCCGGTCATCGCGCTCAGGGCCGGGTCGAGCAGGACCGTCGCGGACAGCACCGGGACGACCTCGTGCTCCACCCCGCTACGGGCGGCGTCCAGCTGCGCCACCGCCTGCACTGCGGCCTCGGCGCGCTCGGCGGTGGCCGACTCAGACACCGCGGAGCGCACGATCGCACCGGTCAGTGCGACGACGCCCAGCAACGGGACCAGCACCAGGGCCACGAGGTAGGCCCACAGGGGCACGCCTCGTCGTGGCGGTCTGCGCGAGGACGACGGTCGGAGCGGCATGCCATCGCATCGGCCCGACCGCGACCTCGGTCGAGCAGCGGGCACCCGTCCGGGTGAGACGGCACCGCTGGGGGGTGGGCGCGGCAGGGATCGAACCTGCGACCGCTAACCCAGAATATTGGAGCGCGCTGGCGCATGAGTACCGCGGCCAGCACCCCTCGATCACGCGCTGGCGGTGGCCGCCAGTTTGGACCAGCCCGGAAGTCGACGCGTCGCTGGGTGGCCCAGGTCGACATCGACAACGGCGCCCGGCCGGGGACCGCGTCGGAGGAGTCCGCCGAGTTCAAATGGCTGTGGGAAGAAGCCGGCGGTCCGGGGGCAACCAGATCCTCACGGCGGCCACGGTCTCCTTCGCCGGAGAGTCGGCTCCCCCAACCGTGGACCATGGCATTGCCACTCGCCCAAGCGGCCCACGGCCGTGCGGTCGAGTCGATCTTCCGCGTACTGCGGAAGTAGGGGTATCACGTCGCTACCCGGACCTACCGGAAGTCGAGGTCACCATCGCGACCGCTGGCTGCCCCCACCACCACCGACGCTCAATCCAGATCACTGTCCGCGATGCCGCCTCGGCCACCGGACCCGACGGGGGCCCCGCCTGACGTCCCAATAGGGTACGGCGCCGGAAGAAGACCGCCCCGTTGCGCCGCACCCGCAACCTCGACGCGAGCGCCGGGGCGGTAGACCGGGCGATGCGTGCGCTGGGGCTGTCCAGGGTGCGCGCGGCAAGGCGGTTCGCACAAGGATACCGAGCTGCTAATGACCTCGGTACGGATGGCGACTTGGCAGCCTTCCTGCGAACACGACTTGGCAGCCCTCCCGCGCGAACACCGGGTCGTCGTGATCAGTCACAGCGGCGCGGACAGTTAGTGCATCGCAATGCGGCCACCCGAGCATCTGGCCATGGAAGGCATCGCGCCGCCAGATTGCTCGATCGGCGATGCCTACAGAAACGCGCTGATGGAGGGCGGTTAGCATGTCCAAGATTGAGTGCAACCGAATCCCTTTTTTCACGCAGGCCCCCATAAGACCGTCTGGGACGTGAAGTACACCACCGCTCGACTGTTTCGACGGTGAACCAACCGACGCCGGCACGGCACGATCGGATCAATCGCCCCGAACGGAGCCGAGCAGGCCACTACGGTGCCCTCGCCCCGCAGGAGTAGCCCGCATGGATTCGTCAAAGACCCGAGCGCGTCACCGTGCTTGGCGAGGCCACCCACCTCGAAAGGCGCACCGCCTAACGCAGTAAGGACTTCGTGGTCGAGTTTACAGATACCTGGTGTGGCCCTACCTAAAAATGGCGGCGTTCAACGCGCTCATCGGCAGGATGCTCACAAGGAATTCGCCCCGACTTTGAGGTCGCTTTTCGGCGGATACTGTGCCAGCGCCGAAGACCGGTGCTCGACACCCATAGGGTCAAGAAAGCCGACGAGCAATGGCTCCAGATTAAATTTCCTCTAGAGCTCCGGCGCCAGGCCTGACCCTGAGCGACGGTGCCTCAGCAGCGCACCGTCGTCTGCGGGTTCATGCAGTCATACAACCGCTCGCATCCGCCCTCAAACATCAGCACTTCGACGAGATCGCTGAAGACAACGGCATCATCGGTCGCGGCGCGTCAGACAAGCAAGCAGCTCGTCATGGACGTCGCGATGACAAAGCGAGAGGGTCCACTTACGCAGCGGCTCACGGATGCAGGATGACATAGCGGACACGGCGGTAAGTGGCTAACGAAACGCCAGTACTTCACGAATGCATCTTCAGCTGACCGTTTAGATCCGGCTCACTGAGCGATGCAATCGCCTCCCAGCGGATGTCCTCAGCTGCAGAAGCCTACAAACTCGCCATCTTCGAGCTCATGCTCCAACTGCTGCAATCGGGCTTCAGCGTCTTGCTGCAGCTTCACGTCTTCTAGTACAGCCCTGGGTCGCTTCCCCTCGAGGACCTCCATGACGCCGAAGTCGACCCGAAGGTCCTCGAGCCAACGAGCCACCGACATGGGACTCCTCCTCGACGAAAGCCTGATCTTAGCCACGCGTGACCTCGTAGTCAACGCGCTTACCCGCCCGCCAGTAGACGTACCACAGGAAGACCGTCGGCAACCCTGCAGCGATACTGGAGCCCAACCAGAAGTTCTCGAGCGCTCGTCCCTCGAACCCCAGAGCCAAGCTGATGCTAGCGAACACCGCAGCGGCAGCGGCAAGGACTGTGGCGACACGCGTCCCGAACGCGAACCTGGCCGCCATGCCATGCTCGCCCGGGCGGCTGACGTAGACGGCCGCTAGGCCTGGCACCAGCAGCAGCGCAGCCCCAAGTGCCTCTACGTTGGCGTGCTCAAGTCGACCGGTCTGACGCTGCCAAAAATAGCCGGCCACGAGCGCAACAGTCGCGTACAGGGCACCAAACCAGGCGCTCCTCACAAGCCCTCTTCGCTGAGAGATTAGGTCGACGACGGCGACATGGTTCGAGTAGCGGTTCGCGAGATGCACGTGTGCATGCATATGCTCGCGTCGCCCATCAATGCGCATTAGTGCCTCAGCTCGCGGCCTCGGAGGATCACCTTCAGCCTCGCTCAGCGTTAGCCGCCTCGCATCTAGGTTTTCTGGCGCCGCAACCTCGAAGTGATAGCTGTAACTGGCGCCCGCGGCCACAACAGGGAACGTCAACCTCGCCGACGTTCCGAAGATTCGATCCCTCAGCCGGGGCGCCGCCCACGGTACCTCTGAAGCATATGAATATTTAAGCAGCTGGCGGCCGGAATCCGCCTCTATAGGCGTCAGCGCGATGTAGTTCTGCACTAGCTCAGTGACGATCAGCCTGAATGCCGGATCCATCATTAGTGCGCTCGCCTGGGAGCCCGGAGGATACGTCCGGTCGGCGGGCGAATACCAGCCGCGCAGCGCCTCGTCCGCGCGGTCAGCGGGATTGCTCACTATCGCTCTCAAGACTTCTTTGCCTTCCTCGTCGAGAGGCGTCCGCCCGAGAGTTTTGGTGGCCAGATAGCAAAGCGCCTGATAGGCCGCTTCCGCGGTGTCTTGACTGGTAAGTAATGGGCGACTTTCACCGGAAGCGTCGCGGAGATCGAAGTTCAAGAGCGGAGGATCTTTTGCCATCAGGCCGAGCGGCAAGAGCAGTCGGTCCGGCAACCAGTCATCGCGCTTCGCCACCTGAACCGCACGGGCTCTCTGCACATCGAAGTCAAGGCTCACCCGGTGCCGACAGAGGACGTCACTGAGAAAGTCGACGTTCTCCACGCGTCTATGCATCCAACGACTGGGGTCCTGAAAATGCAGATGGATCAAAAGGCGACCGTCGGCGCTGTCGATCGTCACATTAAACCTCTCCCCCCGGCTGGCACTGTCATGCTGATGCAGGGACCGTCGAAGGCGCAAGCCGAGTGTCCGGCGGTTTTCTCCGCCAAGCTCATCAACCTTGTGTCCGGTGCACGGGTGACCGGTCCGCTGCCGCGACACGTCGCCGGGCCGAGTGGACGTCGGGCCCATCGGTACTTGGAGCAGGCACCCGATTATCGAGCTGGCGGATAGCTCGGACGGCTCTTGTCAGCGCCACGAGCGCCTTTTCGGTTGCAGCACCGACGTCCGCGCATCCGAGCTGCAACCCGGCGGTCACCCGGCGTCAGGCGCTAGTTGGGCCTTAGTCCCGTCTCGTCGACCCTTGGAGACGTCCTCCTCGAGCATTGCCGGCCGGCAGAGGACGGCAGCAGACGATTGGCTGAGACCCCTCAGCGTAATCGTGCGAAACGCCTCAGGGGCCATCCTGTGGGGTGTCGGGCAGGCATGTGACGGGCCTGCTGTCATCTCGGCCTAGGACAGCGCAGGTCGGGCTCTCAGTACCTATAACGGGTGATGCTCTCGGCAACCGGTCGACCTGCGGCGATAGCCACTTCAGAATCCCCCTAGGTCGAAACCGCTGAGGTGGGCGCGGCAGGGATCGAACCTGCGACCGCTCGCTTGTAAGGCGAGAGCTCTCCCGCTGAGCTACGCGCCCGTGCGGCCAGGGTAGCGGGAGGACCCCGCCGCCCCGGCCGCTCGACGGGGTCCCCATGGACCCGCGGTTCAGGCGGCGGCGGAGAGCTGCGCGACCGCGTCCTTCCAGCCCGACTGCGCCCGCGCGTCACCGGGCTGGTTGACCTCGGCGAAGACGAGGGTGCCCGCGGCGTCGACGAGGAAGGTGCCGCGCAACGGCATCCCGGCTCGCTCGTTGAACACCCCGTAGGCCTGGGCGGTCGTGCCGTGCGGCCAGAAGTCCGACAGCAGCGGGAAGCCGAAGCCCTGCTCGGCCCGGAACGCCTTGAGGCTGAAGGTGGGGTCGGTGGAGATGGCCACCACCTGGACCCCGGCGTCGGTGTACGTGACCAGCTCGTCGCGCAGCTGGCACAGCTCGCCGGTGCAGATTCCGGAGAAGGCGAACGGGTAGAACACCACCAGGACCGGCGCGCCCCGCAGCCCGGACAGGGAGACGACCTGCTTGTCCTGGTCGGGGAGGCTGAACTCGGGGGCGACGTCGCCGACGGTGAGGGTCATCACCCGATCGTGCCTCAGCGACGCGAGCGGGCCGCCTTCGGGGTGACCAGCCGGATGCCCGACCACTCCTTGGCCGCGGAGATGCTCGAGGTCTGCTGCAGCCCGGCGGTGGGGGCGGCCTCGGTGACGTCACCGGGCTCCACGTGGCCAGGGCGCCCGGACTTCGGCACGAGCAGCCAGACGACGCCGTCCTCGGCGAGCGAGGCGATCGAGTCGACGAGGGCGTCGATCAGGTCGCCGTCCTCCTCGCGCCACCACAGCAGGACGACGTCGGCCACCTCGTCGGAGTCCTCGTCGACCATCTCGCCGCCCGAGAGCTCGACGACGGAGTCGCGCAGGTCCTCGTCGGCGTCCTCGTCCCAGCCGAGCTCCTGCACGACCATGCCCGGCTTGATCCCCAGCCGGGCAGCCATGCTGGTGCTGCCCGAGTCGACGCTCATCCCCGCTGTTCCTCCGTGTGCTCGGCTGCCCGGCTTGCTCCGGGCGGTCTCGTGTGCTGCTGTGCGGTCTCGCGCGCCCCGCCGCGTGGTGCGCCGGTGCGGTCGTCCTGGGGGGATCGTGCCCTGTCTGCGCCCGGACTGCCCGGTCGGGACCGCTGATCGGCTCGACCGGACCCCCTCTGCCCGGGTGGCGGGCAGCCCCTGGCGTGCCCCCGTCCCCCGGCACGACCGGGTTCCGGGCCCACGCTGTCCGGGCCACCGTTGCAGCGGAGCGTAGGGCATCGGGGGGCAGGCGCAAGGCCTCGACCGGGCTGCGCGACCGCGTCGGCGTCCCGCCCGTCGGGACGCGACACGGGGCAGACGTGACGCGCGCCGCCCCGGCAGGAGACGATGGGGGCATGAGCGCAACGCAGCAGTCGGACGGAGACCCCGCCCGCACCCTCGGCAGTCCCCGTGCGGTCATCACCGACGGGCGGGCCAGCCAACTCCCCGACACCGACCCGGACGAGACCCAGGAGTGGCTCGAGTCCCTCGACGCGGTCGTCGACCACGCCGGCCGAGGCCGGGCCCGCTACCTGATGCTCCGGATGCTGGAGCGCAGCCGGGAGCAGCAGGTCGGCGTCCCCGCGTTGCGCAGCACCGACTACATCAACACGATCGCGCCGGAGCAGGAGCCGTGGTTCCCCGGCGACGAGGACGTCGAGCGCCGGATCCGGGCCTACATCCGGTGGAACGCCGCGATCATGGTCCACCGGGCGCAGCGCCCGGGCGTCGCCGTGGGCGGCCACATCTCCTCCTACGCGTCGTCGGCGTCGCTGTACGAGGTCGGCTTCAACCACTTCTTCCGCGGCAAGGACCACCCCGGCGGCGGCGACCAGATCTACTTCCAGGGGCACGCCTCCCCCGGCATCTACGCCCGCGCCTACCTCGAGGGCCGGCTCGACGAGCACCAGCTCGACGGCTTCCGGCAGGAGGTCAGCCACCCCGGCGGCGGGCTGTCGTCCTACCCGCACCCGCGGCTGATGCCCGACTTCTGGGAGTTCCCCACCGTCTCGATGGGCCTCGGCCCGATGAACGCGATCTACCAGGCGCGGTTCAACCGCTACCTGCACGACCGCGGCATCGCCGACACCTCCGACCAGCACGTCTGGGCGTTCCTCGGCGACGGCGAGATGGACGAGCCGGAGTCGCTGGGCCCGATCGGCCTGGCCGCCCGCGAGGAGCTGGACAACCTCACCTTCGTCGTCAACTGCAACCTGCAGCGGCTCGACGGCCCGGTCCGCGGCAACGGGAAGGTCATCCAGGAGCTGGAGTCCTTCTTCCGCGGCGCCGGCTGGAACGTGGTCAAGGTGGTGTGGGGCCGCGGCTGGGACAAGCTGCTGGCCGCCGACCGTGACGGTGCCCTGGTCAACCTGATGAACCAGACGCCGGACGGCGACTACCAGACCTACAAGGCCGAGGACGGCGCCTACGTCCGCGAGCACTTCTTCGGTCGCGACCCGCGCACCCGCAAGCTCGTCGAGGGCATGAGCGACAAGGAGGTCTGGGACCTCCAGCGCGGCGGGCACGACTACCGCAAGGTCTACGCGGCGTTCAAGGCGGCGCAGGAGCACAAGGGCCAGCCGACGGTCATCCTGGCCAAGACCATCAAGGGCTGGACGCTCGGCAACCACTTCGAGGGCCGCAACTCCACGCACCAGATGAAGAAGCTGACCGCGGAGGACCTGGCCAACTTCCGGGACCGGCTGTACCTGCCGATCCCGGACGAGGACCTGGACAAGACGCTGCCGCCCTACTACAAGCCGGCGGCCGACTCCGACGAGATGCAGTACATGATGGAGCGGCGTCGCCAGCTGGGCGGGTCGATCCCCCGGCGCAGCTACGCGGCCAAGCCGCTCAAGGCACCCGACGACAAGGCCTTCGAGGTCGTCCGCCGCGGCTCGGGCAAGCAGGAGGTCGCCACCACGATGGCGTTCGTCCGGCTGCTCAAGGAGCTCATCAAGGACCCGGAGCTGGGCCCCCGCTTCGTGCCGGTGATCCCCGACGAGGCCCGCACCTTCGGGCTGGACTCGCTGTTCCCGACGAAGAAGATCTACAACCCGCACGGCCAGAACTACACGTCGGTCGACCGCGAGCTGATGCTGGCCTACAAGGAGTCCACGACCGGGCAGATCCTGCACGAGGGGATCAACGAGGCCGGCTCGACGGCGTCGTTCATCGCCGCCGGGACGTCGTACTCCACGCACAACGAGCCGATGATCCCGATCTACATCTTCTACTCGATGTTCGGGTTCCAGCGGACCGGCGACTCGATCTGGGCCGCCGGTGACCAGATGACCCGCGGGTTCCTGCTGGGGGCCACCGCCGGGCGCACCACGCTGAACGGCGAGGGCCTGCAGCACGAGGACGGGCACTCGCTGCTGCTCGCGGAGACCAACCCGGCCGTCGTCTCCTACGACCCGGCGTTCTCCTTCGAGCTGGGGCACATCATCAAGGACGCCCTCCGGCGGATGTACGGCGAGGACCCGGGTGCCCCGCTCGGCGGGCACCGCAGCCCCGACGTCATGTACTACCTGACCGTCTACAACGAGCCCTACGTGCAGCCGGCCGAGCCGGAGGACCTGGACGTCACCGGGCTGCTGGCCGGCATGTACCGCTACGCCGAGGGTCCGCAGCTCGACGGCGGCACGAAGGCGCAGGTCCTCGCTTCCGGCGTGGCGGTGCCGTGGGCGCTGCGGGCGCAGGAGCTGCTGGCCCAGGACTGGGGCGTCTCGGCCGACGTCTGGTCGGTCACCTCGTGGAACGAGCTGCGCCGCGAGGCGGTCCAGGCCGAGGAGTGGAACCTGCTGAACCCGGCGGAGGAGCCCAAGGTCCCCTACGTCACCCAGCAGCTCACCGACGTCCCCGGCCCGATCATCGCCGTCTCGGACTGGATGAAGGCGGTACCGGACCTGCTGGCCCCGTTCGTCCCGGGCGGCATGGCCTCCCTGGGCACCGACGGGTTCGGCCTGTCCGACACCCGCCCGGCGCTGCGCCGGCACTTCCGGGTCGACGCCGAGTCGATCGTCGTGCGCACGCTGGCCTCGCTGGCCCAGCGCGGTGAGATCGAGCGCGACGTCGTCCGGCAGGCGGTGGAGAAGTACCAGATCGGCGAGGTGCAGGCGGCCCCCGCCGACACCACCACCGACCCGGACCAGCAGCCCGAGGCGTAGTCGCCCACGGCTGTCGAGCAGTGATCAGGTGACCTGATCACCCACTGTCCCCCCGCACCAGCGTTGGTGCGGGGGGACAGTCGTTGGTGCGGTGGGAGCGTCGGCCCTGCAGGTGCGCGCCCGTGCCAGGAGCCGGGCGAGCACGTGCCCCGATGTCCACACGAGAGCCCGGCGTCCACAGCCCGCCGCCGTCCGCCACCGGTGACGGCGGAGCTTGGGACGGTGCTCTCGTGGATCCCCTCCTGGCCGACGTGATGGCCCGTCAAGCCGGCGTCTTCAGCACTGCGGATGCGCTGGCTGCCGGCATCGAACGCAACGCCATCGGCCCACTCCTGCGGTCGGGCGTCTGGCGCCGGGTCCGGTACGGCGTCTACACGACCGGCGACCACTGGCGACGGCACGAGGCCGAGGGGCGCACGCACCGGCTCGAGTGCGCCGCCACGCTGCGCCGGCTGGACCGCTCCACCGTCGCGGTCAGTCACACCTCGGCCGCCCGGGTGCATCGCCTCGTCGTCCCCCGAGCCGCCGGCCCGGAGGTCCGGCTGACCGATCCCACGCAGTTCCGCGTCGGGCGGGGCTACCGGATCAGCGAAGGGGCCCTCGCACCCGAGGACGTCGTCACCCACGAGGGGCTGCCGGTCACGACGGTCACCCGCACCCTCGCCGACGTCGGCCGGGAGTGGCCGCTCCTCGATGCCGTGGTCGCCGCCGACGACGCACTGGCCGACGGCCGGACCTCCCCGTCAGCGCTGAGGGCCTCGGCGCTCGCCCAGACCCACTGGGTCGGCTGCGGCAACGCCGCACGGGCGTTTTCGCTGGCGCGCGTGGGGGCGCACTCACCGCACGAGACCCGGACCCGGCTGGCTCTGCTCGGCGCCGGCCTGCCCGAGCCGTTGCTGCAGTGCGCCGTCCTCGTCGGATCGCGCCTGGTCGCCGTCCTGGACATGTACTGGCCCGACCACGGCGTCTTCGCCGAGTGCGACGGCCTGGTCAAGTACACCGACCCGTGGCGGGGTCGCACCCCGGCCGAGGTGATGTGGCAGGAGAAGCGGCGCCACGACGAGCTGCTCGACCTCGACCTGCACGGGGTGCGGATCGCCCCGGAGGACCTGCGAAAGCGCTGGGACGTGAAGCTCGCGAGGCTGGGGTCGCTGCTGGAGCGCGGGCGGGCAGCCCCACCGCGGTACCGGACGGCGATCTGGCACGAGGGGCTGCGGACGGCGCCCCGCACCGCCGCGAGCTGATCCGCCCGCTCGCCCCGCACCAACGACCGTCCTCCCGCAGCAACACTGCTGCGGGAGGACGGGCAGTGATCAGGTGCCCTGATCACTGCTGGAGATCAGGTGACCGGTCAGCCTGCGAGGGCCTGCGCCGCCATGAAGGCGTACATCGCCACCCCGGCCGGCAGCGCGTCCTCGTCGAAGACGACGAGGTCGGAGTGGTTGCCGGGCGCCGTCGCCGGGTCCAGGTCCGGCGGGCAGGCGCCCAGGAACGCCATGGCGCCGGGCACCTGCTCCAGCACGTAGGAGAAGTCCTCCGCGCCCATCAGCGGCGCCGGCATCACCGCGCTGGCCTGCTCACCCAGCAGTTGCGCGGCGGCCGCGGTCACCTGCGCGGCCACCCCGGCGTCGTTGACCGTCACCGGGTAGCCCTCGACCCGGACGAACTCCGCCCGCAGGTCGTGCGCGGCCGCGACGTGCTCGGCGACCCGCTGCACCGATGCGAGGACGTCGGCCCGCCGCTCCGCGGAGAGGGTGCGGATGGTGCCGTCCATGACCGCGTACGGCGGGATGATGTTGTCCTTCGTCCCGGCCTCCAGGTGGCCGACGGTGACCACGGCCGGGTCGAAGACGTCGACCCGGCGGGTGACCATCGCCTGCAGCGCCAGCACGATCTCGGCCGCGACCGGCACGGGGTCGGCGGCCAGGTGCGGGGTGGAGGCGTGCCCACCGCGCCCGTGCACGGTGATCCGGAACTGGTCGGCCGACGCCATCATGGCGCCGGCCCGCACGTTGATCGTCCCGGTCGGGAAGACCGTGGAGATGTGCAGCGCGAACGCGCCGCTGACCGGGGCGTCCGGGACGACGTCGAGCAGCCCCTCGTCCAGCATGAAGCGCGCGCCGTGGTGGCCCTCCTCCCCCGGCTGGAACATGAACACCACCTGCCCGGCGAGGCTGTCCCGGCGCTCGGCCAGCAGCCGGGCGGCGCCGGCCAGCATGGCGACGTGGGTGTCATGCCCGCAGGCGTGCATCGCGCCGGGCACCTCGGAGGCGAACGGCAGCCCGGTGGCCTCGGTCAGCGGCAGGGCGTCCATGTCCCCGCGGAGCAGGTAGGTCGGGCCGGGGCGTCCGCCGCGCAGCACCCCGACCACCGAGGTGGTGCTGGTGCCGGTGGTCAGCTCGATGGGCAGGTCCCCGAGCGCGGCCAGCACCATCGCCTGGGTGGCCGGCAGCTGCAGGCCGACCTCGGGCTGCCGGTGCAGGCGGCGGCGCAGGTCCACGGTGCGGTCAGCGTCGGCTCGGGCGGCGGCGAGCAGGTCAGCGGCGAGGGATGCGTCGGCAGGCATGCGGCCAGTCTGTAGCAGGGCTCAGCACTCGCACCAGGTCAGGAGGCCCAGGCCGGCCGGGCGGCGTCCAGCTCCCAGACCACGACGGTGGCCGGGCCTTCGACCGGCCCCTCCCCCGGGGCGACGGTCACCTCGCCGTCGCGGACGAGCACCCGCAGCCCGGGCGGCACGTCGGGGCCGGCGTCCCCGACCCAGAGCCGGGCGTCCGGCCGGCCGAGGTCCACCCACCCGCGCGGGCGCAGCAGCACGTCGTGGGCCGGCTGCGCCCCGGGGTCGGCGGCCCGCAGGTAGGTCTGGACGACGTGCGCTCCCCCGGCGCCGGCCACCTCGTCGTGCTCCAGGCCCCGGCCGGCGCGCAGGACGGCGACGTCCCCGGCACCGAGGACGGCCTCGCGCCCCCAGGCGTGCCGCAGCGAGCCGGCGAGCACGACCGCCACCACGTCGACGTCGGCATGGGCGTGCCGCCCGTAGCCGGCGCTCGCGCCGAGCCGGTCGTCGGCCATCCGCAGCAACGGACCCAGCGACCCGTCCTGGGGTGCCAGCAGCACCCGGGAGTCCAGCCCGCTCATCGGCCGGCCTCGCGGGGGGTGGCGGGGACGGGGTGACCCGGAGGAGCGGTGCGCACCGCTCCACGATCCCGCACGCGGGGTGCGCCGTGACAGGCTGGTGGGATGCCAGCAGGCCCGGTGCGCACGCAGCCCTCGGAGGCGACGTTGCGCCGGCTCGAACGTTCCTCGGGCGCCCTGGCCACCCAGGCGGTGGCCCGGATGGACGAGGAGCTGTCCTGGTTCCGGGCGATGCCCGCCAGCCAGCGGTCCTGGGTGACCCTGGTCGCCCAGGCCGGCATCGCCTCGCTGGTCGAGTGGTGCCGCAACCCGGGCCGGCCGCCCCGGCTGACCGGTGAGGTGTTCGGCGCCGCTCCCCGCGAGCTGATGCAGGCCGTCCCGCTCAAGCGCTCGGTCGACCTGATCAAGGTGACCGTCGAGGTGGTCGAGGACCGGGTGGAGCAGGTCGCCGAGCCCGGTGAGGCCGACCGGCTGCGGGTGACCGTGCTGCAGTTCAGCCGGGAGATCGCCTTCGCCGCGGCGCACGTCTACGCCAGCTTCGCGGAGAACCGCGGCGCCTGGGACGCCCGCCTGGAGGCGTTGGTCGTCGACGCCCTGGTCCGCGGGGACCGCTCCGACGAGCTGCCCGGCCGGGCCGCGGCGCTCGGCTGGACGGAGACCGAGCCGGTCGTCGTCCTGGTCGGCTCCGCCCCGCCGGGTGAGGACGACGCCCGCGCCGCCGTCCGCCGGGCCGCCCGGTCGCTGGGCTGCGAGGTGCTCGTCGGCGTGCACGCCGACGAGCTGGTCGTCGTCCTCGGTGGCGCCGCCGACCTGGCGCACGTCACCTCGCGGGTGTGCCGGGAGTTCGGCCCCGGTCCGGTGGTGCTGGGCCCGCGGGTCGACTCGCTGGCGCACGCCGGGGAGTCGGCGACCGTGGCCCTGGCCGGGCTGCGGGCCGCCGCGGCGTGGCCCGCCGCGCCCCGACCGGTCGAGGCCGAGGACCTGCTGCCCGAGCGGGCGCTGGACGGTGACCCGCTGGCCCGCTCCGCGCTGGCCGACCGGGTGGCGGCGCCGCTGCAGGCGGCCGGCGCCGAGGTGCTCGAGACCGTGCGCACCGTGCTGGGCAACGGGGGCAACCTGGAGGCCACCGCCCGGGCGCTGTTCGTGCACACCAACACGGTGCGGTACCGGCTCAAGCGGGCCGCCGAGCTCACCGGCTACTCGGCCACCGACCCGCGGGGCGCGTGGACGCTGCAGGTCGCCCTGGCCCTCGCGCAGCTCGAGGGTGGCCGTTCGCTCTGGCAGTGAGGGTGGACTCATTGTGGTCTCTCGGCCCGACACGCGGCCCCGGAGTCGAGTTGCTGGGGCCCCGTTTGGAGGGATCCTCCAAAGAGACGTCGTAGATCTTCGTGGGCGCCGCCAGCCCGCGCGGGCCGCCGGGCTGGCACGGTGGACACGTGTTGGCCGTTCTCGCCCCCGGACAGGGTGCCCAGAAGCCCGGGATGCTCACCGACTGGCTCGAGCTCCCTGGCGCAGAGTCCTTCTTCCGCTGGGCCGGTGCGATCGCCGACGCCGACCTCCTGGAGCTCGGCACCACCGGTGACGCCGAGGCCATCAAGGACACCGCGGTCACCCAGC
Organism: Modestobacter marinus; assembly: GCF_011758655.1. Classification (NCBI taxonomy): domain Bacteria; kingdom Bacillati; phylum Actinomycetota; class Actinomycetes; order Geodermatophilales; family Geodermatophilaceae; genus Modestobacter; species Modestobacter marinus. Next base: position 442,161 of record NZ_JAAMPA010000003.1, on the reverse strand, counting down.
CGCTGGTGGTCGCGATGAGCCTGTTCATCGCCCGCGAGCTCGGCGGGATGCCCGGGCCGGTGGCGCACTCACCGCACGCCGGGCGGGACGTCGTGATCACCGGGCACAGCGTCGGGGAGCTGACCGCCGCCGCGCTGGCCGGCGTCCTCTCCGTCGAGGCGGCGATCGCGCTGACCGCCGTCCGTGGCCGGGCCATGGCCCGCTCCTGCGCGCAGACCCCGACCGGGATGTCCGCCGTCCTCGGTGGTGAGCCGGACGAGGTGCTCGCCGCCCTCGAGCAGCACGGCCTGGTGCCGGCCAACCGCAACGGCGGTGGGCAGGTCGTCGCCGCCGGCCCGCTCGACGGCCTGGCCGCCCTCAAGGCCGAGCCGCCGGCGAAGGCGCGGATCATGCCGCTGTCGGTGGCCGGAGCGTTCCACACCCACCACATGGCCTCCGCCCGGGCCGAGCTCGAGGCACTGATCGGCGGGCTGCGGCCGGCCGACCCCAGCCGGCTGCTGCTCTCCAACGCCGACGGCGCCGCGGTCGACAACGGCGCCGAGGTCCTCTCCCGCCTGGTCAGCCAGGTCACCAGCCCGGTCCGCTTCGACGCGTGCCTGGCCACCCTGCGCGACCTCGGGGTCACCGCCGTGCTGGAGCTCCCGCCCGCCGGTGCGCTGGCCGGCCTGGCCAAGCGCGAGTGGAAGGGCAGCGACATCGAGGTGCTGGCCCTGACCAGCCCCGCCGACCTGGACCGCGCCCGCGAGCTGATCGCCGCCGAGCGGGGCCGGGCCGAGGCCGAGCACTCCCCCGACTGGCGCGTCGTGGTCTCCCCGGTGCGCGGCACCGTGCGCCCCGCCGAGGTCCCCGAGGGCACCCACCTCCCCGCGGGGAGCCCGCTGGGCTCCGTGCAGAGCCGGCGCGAGGAGGTCAACGTCTCCACCGGCTACGACGGCGTCCTCGCCGAGTGGCTCGTGCACGACGGGGACCTCGTCGACGCCGGAGACCCGATCGCCCGTCTCTACCCGGAGGTGTCCGCGTGACCACCATCAAGCTGCGGGAAGGGGCCCCCGGCGCGAGCATCCTCGGCCTGGGCTCCTACCGCCCCCGCCGCCGGGTGACCAACGACGAGCTCGCCCAGGTGATGGACACCAACGACGAGTGGATCCAGTCCCGCGTCGGCATCGCCGAGCGCCGCTGGGCGTCCGAGGACGAGACGCTGGTCGACATGTCCATCGCCGCCGGCGGCAAGGCGCTGGCGGCCAGCGGGCTGGCCCCCGACCAGATCGACCTGGTCATCGTGGCGAGCGCGAGCCTGACCGCCCCGATCCCGGGCATCGGCCCGCAGGTCGCGCACCGGCTGGGCATCCCCCGCCCCGGCGCCTTCGACCTCAACGCCGGCTGCGCCGGGTTCTGCTACGCGCTCGGGGTGGCCAACGACGCCATCCGTTCCGGCGAGGCCACCAACGTGCTGGTGGTGGGGGTCGAGCGGCTCAGCGACGTCACCGACCAGACCGACCGGAGCACCGCGGTGATCTTCGCCGACGGGGCCGGGGCAGCCGTCCTGGGCCCCTCGGACGAGCCCGGCATCGGCCCGGTCGCCTGGGGCAGCGACGGCGACCAGTACACCGCCATCGAGATCGCCGCCGGCCGCTCGACCATGACGATGGCCGGCCAGACCGTGTACCGCTGGGCCACCACGAAGCTGACCCAGACGCTCATCGAGGCGATGGAGAAGGCCGGCGTCACCGCCGCCGACATCGACGTCTTCGCCCCGCACCAGGCCAACCTGCGGATCATCGAGTCGATGGCCAAGAAGCTCGGCTTCGGCGAGGACACCGTGATCGCCCGCGACATCGTCCAGTCGGGCAACACCTCGGCCGCCTCCGTCCCGCTGGCGCTGACCGCGCTGCTGGAGTCCGGCGAGGCGAAGTCCGGCGACCTGGCCCTGGTGCTCGGCTACGGCGCCGGGCTCACCTTCGCCGGCCAGGTGATGCGCCTCCCCTGAGGCGCCGGCCGCACGGCCTCCCCGGAGGCGGCGGCCACACAGACCCCCGGGACACCCGTCCCGGACGAGGTGGGAGCCCTCCCGGGCCCCGCCACCCACGCCAGAGAGAGGACCCCGCGTGCCCAGCACCGCAGACATCCAGGCCGGTCTCGCCGAGATCCTGGAGGAGGTGGCCGGGGTCGCCCCCGCCGACGCCACCCCCGAGAAGTCCTTCACCGACGACCTCGACGTCGACTCGCTGTCGATGGTCGAGATCGCCACCGCCGTCGAGGACAAGTTCGGCGTCGCGATCCCGGACGACGAGCTCGCCAACATCAAGACCGTCGGCGACGCGATCAGCTTCATCGAGAAGAACCAGGGCTGAGGAAGGCCCCCGCTGCCCCCACCGCTCGCACGCTCGCGGCGGGCCCTGCAGCGGGGCCGTCCCACCCACCTCGGCCCGGCCTCCCGGCCAGGCCCAGCTACTCCCCAGGAGGAACGTCCATGAGCACGCCCACCGCTGACGTCGTCGTCACCGGGCTCGGCGCCACCACGCCCCTCGGCGGCGACGTGGCGTCCACCTGGGAGGCACTGCTGGCCGGCCGGTCCGGGGTCAGTCGGCTCACCGACGACTGGGCCAAGGAGTTCCCGGCCCAGCTCGTCGCCCGGCTGTCCACCGAGCCGTCCGAGGTGCTCGACCGGGTGCGGATCCGCCGGCTCGACCGCAGCCAGCAGGTCGCGGTCATCGCGGCCGAGGAGGCCTGGCGCGACGCCGCCGGCGCCGACTCCGGGGTCGACCCCCTGCGCATCGCCGTCGTGTTCGGCACCGGCATCGGCGGTGCGGTGACCCTGCTCGACCAGGACGACATCCTGGAGGCCAAGGGGCCCAAGCGGGTCTCCCCCTTCACCATCCCGATGCTCATGCCCAACGGCCCCGCCGCTGCGGTCGGGCTCGCGGTCGGCGCCCGGGCCGGGGTGCACGCCCCGGTCAGCGCCTGCGCCTCCGGCGCCGAGGCCATCCGCTGGGGCCTGGACCTGCTGCGGCTGGACCGCGCCGACATGGTCGTCGTCGGCGGCACCGAGGCCTGCGTGCACCCGCTGCCGATGGCCGGCTTCTCCGCGATGCGCGCGATGAGCACCCGCAACGACGAGCCGCAGCGCGCGTCCCGCCCGTTCGACAAGGGCCGCGACGGCTTCGTCCTGGGTGAGGGCGCTGCCGCCCTCGTCCTCGAGCGCGCCGACGCCGCCAAGGCACGGGGCGCGAAGATCCACGCCCGGCTGGCCGGGGCCGGCGGCACCGCCGACGGCTACGACCTCGTCGCCCCGCACCCCGAGGGCGAGGGCGCCGGGCGGGCGATCGTCGCCGCCATCCGGGACGCCGGGCTGACCGCGGCCGACATCGGCCACGTCAACGCCCACGCCACCTCCACCCCGATCGGCGACACCGCCGAGGCCTCGGCGATCCACCACGCCATCGGCGACCACCCGCTGGTCACCGCCACCAAGAGCCAGACCGGGCACCTGCTCGGCGCGGCCGGTGCGCTGGAGTCGGTGTTCTCGATCCTGGCGCTGCGCGAGCAGGTGGTGCCGGCGACCGCGAACCTGGACGACCCCGACGACGACGCCGCCGTCCAGGCCCTCGACATCGTCCGCCGCGAACCGCGGAAGGCGAGCTTCTCCGCCGCACTGAACGACTCGTTCGGCTTCGGCGGCCACAACATGGCCCTGGTGTTCACGACGGCGTGACGACGGACCCCGCTGCCCCCCAGCACCCGCGAGGTCGCGGCGGGGCACTGCGGCGCGGCCACCCCCTCCCGATCCGCGCTTCGAGGAGTTCCTCATGACCACCATCTCCGCCGCACCGCCGAGCACGCCCACCGTCGACCCGCGGGACCCCGAGGACCGGCTCGCCCGGTTCTTCGACCCCGGTTCGATGCGGCTGCTGACGGCCCGGGACACCTCGGGGGCGCTCGCCGCCCGCGGCACCGTGGCCGGCTCCCCCGCCGTCGCCTACTGCACCGACGCCACGGTCATGGGCGGTGCCATGGGCCTGGACGGCTGCCGGCACATCGTCGACGCGATCGACACCGCGCTGCGGGAGCGGGTGCCGGTCGTCGGCATCTGGCACTCGGGCGGGGCCCGGCTCGCCGAGGGCGTCACCGCCCTGCACGCGGTCGGTGAGGTGTTCGCCGCGATGGTGCGCGCCTCGGGGCGGGTGCCGCAGGTCTCCGTCGTCCTCGGCCCGGCCGCCGGTGGTGCGGCCTACGGGCCGGCGCTGACCGACCTGGTGATCATGGGCCCGGCCGGCCGGGTGTTCGTGACCGGTCCGGACGTCGTCCGCTCGGTCACCGGAGAGGTCGTCGACCAGGAGCAGCTCGGCGGCCCGGACACCCATGGCCGGCGCTCGGGTGTCGTGCACGTGGTCACCGACACCGAGGCCGAGGCCCTGGAGACCGCCCGCCAGGCCGTCGACCTGCTCGCCGCCCAGGGGACCTTCGCCCCGGCGGCGGAGGAGCCCGCCGTCGACCTGATGGCCCTGCTCCCCGAGCAGCGCAACCGGGCCTATGACGTCAAGCCGCTGGTCGCCTCGCTGCTGGACTCCCCCGGACTGGAGCTGCACCCGCGGTTCGCGCCCAACGTGGTGACCACGCTGGGCCGGCTGGCCGGCCGGACCGTGGGCGTGATCGCCAACAACCCGCTGCGGCTGGGTGGCTGCCTGGACTCCGCGTCGGCGGAGAAGGCGGCCCGCTTCGTCCGGATGTGCGACGCCTTCGGGGTGCCGCTGGTCGTCCTGGTCGACGTCCCCGGCTACCTGCCCGGCGTCGGGCAGGAGTGGGACGGCGTGGTGCGCCGCGGCGCCAAGCTGCTGCACGCGTTCGCCGAGGCCGTCGTGCCCCGGGTGACGCTGGTGACCCGAAAGTCCTACGGCGGCGCCTACATCGCGATGAACGCCCGCTCGCTGGGGGCCACGGCCGTGTTCGCCTGGCCCGGCGCCGAGGTCGCCGTGATGGGCGCGAAGGCCGCCGTCGGCATCCTGCACCGCAAGAAGCTCGCCGCGGCCCCGCCCGGGGAGCGGGAGGCGCTGCACGCGCAGCTGGCGGCCGAGCACGAGCTGATCGCCGGCGGGGTCAACCGGGCCCGGGAGATCGGCGTCGTCGACGAGGTCGTCGAGCCGGCGCAGACCAAGCGCCGGCTGGTCGCCGCGCTGGCGGAGGCGCCGTCCGGCCGGGGAGCGCACGGCAACATCCCGCTCTGAGTCACGAGGAACGGCCCGGCACCCTCCAGAGAGGGTGCCGGGCCGTTCTGTCGTGTGGGTCGCGGGACCAGGGGCCCCGCGCGGTGAGCGGGGTCGCGCGGACGGCGGTCGAGTCAGGACGCCGTCCGCCGCGGGTCCGCCCTCAGACGACCTGGTGCAGCCAGGTGGCCGGGGTGGCGTCGCCGGCGTAGCGGTAGGCCTCGAGGTCGGCGTCCCAGGCGGCGCCGAGCAGGGCGTCGACGCCGTGCCGGAAGGCCTCGACCGAGGTGGCGGTCGCGGCCAGGTGCCGCAGCTGCTGCTCGCTGATGACCATGTCGCCGTTGGCGCTGACCGGCGACCGGTGCACGCCGTGGCCGGGCACGTAGGACATGCGCTCGCCGTCGTTGCCGTGACTGGCCTCTTCGGTGACCTCGAAGCGCAGCATCGGCCACTGCTTGAGGGCAGCCACAAGCTTGGCCCCGGTGCCGGGTGCGCCCGTCCAGGCGATCTCGGCACGGTAGGCCCCGTGCGCCACGGGCTGGTCGGCCCATGACAAGGACACCGGCGCGCCGAGGACGCTCTCGAGCGCCCATCCGACGTGCTGGCAGAGCGCCTTCGGGCACGCGTGCACGAAGACGACACCCTGGGTTGACCGTCGCTGCACGGCGCACCTCCATCGACTCGACTGGTTCGTCTTCCCCAACGGACCTGTCGCGCGATGACTGCGTTTCGTACCTCGGCGGCTCCCGGAGCAACCGATCACAGTTTGCCTGATCGTGACCTTGCTGCGCCAGTGCGACGCGGTGCAGATGAGACGTCTGGGACCGGAGTGGTCCAACGAGGCGCAAGATCCAGCAGGTCAGGGCGTCGATCTGCGCGACACGTGGACATTCTGGGCGGAATTCGTCCATGGTGTCGCGGACGGCTGCGCGGACTCCCAGCCCCTGCGAGGATCCCCGCATGCCGCGGACCCGGTCCCTCCCCCTCGCGCTGTGCGCCAGCATCTCATCACTGGCACTGGTCGCCGGCTGCGGCACGGACAGCGGCGCGGCGGAGGAAGAGGCCGAGGCATCGGTCGGGCCCGCGGTCCCGGCGTACGTCAGCCGTCCCGACCTCACCGCCCCCGACATCGAGATCACCCCGGCGGCGGGCGCACCGGAAGCCGACGGGACCGTCGTCCTGCTGGGGCCGAAGAGCGAGGGCGCACCGCTCAGCGGGGTGCTGATCGTCGACGAGACCGGCGAGCCGATCTGGATCCACCCGACCGAGAGCCGCAGCTACGACGTGCGGGTGCAGGAGCTCGACGGCGAGCAGGTGCTCACGTGGTGGCAGGGCACCAGCCCGGTGGTCGGGATGGGCGTCGGGGAGTTCGTCGTCGTCGACGACTCGTACCGGGAGATCGCCACGATCACCACCGGCGGCGACCTCGACCCGGGCCAGGCCGACATCCACGAGGGCCGGCTCACCCCCGACGGCACGGCGCTGCTCACCGCCTACGTCAAGGTGCCGGCCGATCTGACCACGTTCGGCGGCCCCGAGGACGGATGGGTGTGGGACAACGTCGTCCAGGAGGTCGACGTCGACACCGGCGAGGTGCTGCTCTCCTGGCGGTCGCTGGACCACGTGCCGCTGGAGGCGACCAAGAGCGAGCTCCCCGAGGACGGCGGCACGGAGGAGGCGCCGTTCGACTACTTCCACGTCAACTCGGTGTCCGAGGACGCCGACGGGTCGCTGCTGGTCTCGGCGCGGAACACCTGGGCGGTCTACGACCTCGACCGGGAGTCCGGTGAGGTGCTGTGGACCCTGGGCGGCGAGGAGAGCGACTTCGACCTCGGCGAGGGCGTGGAGTTCGCCTGGCAGCACGACGCGGAGCGGCAGGCCGACGGCACGCTGACGATGTTCGACAACCAGTCCGAGCCGGACATCGGCCCGACCTCCCGCGGCCTGCGGCTGGCGCTGGACGAGCAGGCCAAGACCGCGACGCTGGTGACCGAGTACCTGCCGCCCGACCCCGACCGGCTCGCCGGCAGCCAGGGCAGCCTGGAGCAGCTGCCCAACGGCAACGTCTTCATCGGGTGGGGGTCGCGGCCGTTCTACTCGGAGTTCGCCGCCGACGGCACGCTGCTCTGGGACGCCGCGCTGGGCAGCGGCGACAACTACCGCGCCTACCGGCAGGAGTGGACCGCGACGCCGGCGGACCCGCCGGACGCCGTGCTCGCCGACGGCGCCGTGCACGTCAGCTGGAACGGCGCCACCGAGGTGGATTCGTGGCGGCTGGTCGCCGGGGACGACGAGGCGTCGGCGGAGGCCGGGGAGCCGGTCGCACGGTCCGGGTTCGAGACGGAGCTGCCGGTGGACGGCGATCCGGCGTACCTGGCGGTCGAGGCCCTGGACGCCGACGGGCAGGTGCTGGGCAGCACCGTGCTGGGCGACTGAGCCCGCCCGCTAGCGTGAACGGCCTGGGGCGGTAGCTCAGCCGGTCAGAGCATGGGACTCATAATCCCTGGGTCGTGGGTTCGAGCCCCACCCGCCCCACCTTTTGTGATTGTGTTGCTTCGCCTGATGCTTGACCACGGGGCTTCGGGTGAAGCGCGACAGCGCTTCGGTTGATGGTTGCCAGCTGCTTCGGCTGATCCTTGACGCTCCCTCGATGAGGGAGTTGAGCGTGGCGGAGCGGCGCTATCTGGCGGTGCTGGCGGTGATCGCCGAGGGCCATCCGGTGAGTTTGGTTGCCTAGCAGTGGGGTGTGTTGCGGCCGGCGCTGCATGCCTGATTGGCTGGTACTAGGGCGGCGGGCTGGAGGCGTTGGCCGATCCTTTGCATCGTCCTGCGTCGTGTCCGCATCACATGTCGCCGGTGGTGGAGGCCGCGGTGCTGGAGCTGCGGCGGCAGCACCGGGCGTGGGGTCCGCGGCGGATCGTGGTGGAGCTGGGGCGCCGCCGGATCGCCCCGGTGCCCAGCGAGGCCCGGCGTTGAAGCGGGCCGGGCTGATCGAGCCCGGCGCCCGTCGGCGGCGCAGGGAGTCCTGGAAGCGCTGGGAGCGTGGGGCACCGATGGAGCTGTGGCAGATGGACGTCGTCGGTGGGATCGGGCTGGCCGATGGGACCTCGGTCAAGGCGTTGACCGGGGTGGATGACGCAATATGGGCGTCGCGCCGGAGATGGAAGGTCCGGGCCGCGTCTTCACACACCGAGTTCTCGCGTTGGCGTTTCCGTTCCCGGCCAACTGCTCTCGCCTGGCCGACCGCCGTTGCGTTTCAGCACCCCGACGATGGTCCCCAGGAGGGTCGCGGGCAGTCCAATCATGGCCACGATCAGCGGCACCTACATCGATGTCGCGCCTGTCATGGTTGCAGCGCTACAGGTGATCGCAAGTAGCCATAGGACTGAGTTGGCCGTTTTTTGCCGACACTAGAGGACGGCAGCACCCTCCAGTCGCCGGTCTTGTCGTTAGAACGTGCAGCGAGCACGTCGGACTCGTGCAGGCTTCATCCGATGATAAAAGACGCATTGGTGACTCGATCTAGATGGCTGTACGATCTTTCCGTGCACTATCGGTGGTCACGCTGCAGATTTGTACGTCGGCCCACATACCTGAAGCGGTACTTGTTCAAGAGAGCGCTGTGGAGCGGGGTGCACTGGAGTATCGCGGTCCTAGCTGGCCTTATTCTCATCTCAGCTGTTGTGCTAGCAGCGGTTCAATGGGACAGCCAGCGATGGGATGACGGTCGAGACGTCTTCCTCAGCGACCGCGGCAGTGGTGGCCCTCCCAGTCCGGTAGAAATTCGCCCCCGGTTCGCGGAGGACTTCTATAATGAGAACGCGTTCGTGACTCTCCTTGTTGTCCTTGATGACTTCAGCCCACAGACGGGACAGATCTCAGCACACGTCTCCGCGGTCGTGGACAAAGCCTTGTATGAAAAGGCTTACCCCGGGGAGACTCCACCCAGTAAGATCAGACTGACTGTCGCGGGACTCTACGGCTGGCGTGTTGCTGAGATGCCCCTCCTTGAAGAGTCGTCGCAGCAGTTCGAGTCTTCGGTCAATTCCGTGCCTATCGACCTGGAAGCATGGGGGGATCCGAGAGGCTTCCCGAACGACAGTTACGGGTCCAACAACTTTTACTATATAGACAACGGTTTAGGTAGGCCGAGCGTTACCCTTCTCGCTACACCGAGGCTGGCCGCTTACCATTTGGAGGCAAGCGTTGACGACCTCTACTTGAGTTTCTTGCTGGAGCGTCGCCAAGCGGAAAAACTTTGGATTTACACCATCCTTGCATCGCCGGTCCTACTACTCATCTCGCTGATGTGGCTCTCGCGGAGACAGAGCCAGGACGTCGGCACTTCGGCGCTCGAGGTTGTGGTCGGGCTCTTAGCGCTGCTGCCGCTACGCCAAGTGCTCGTGCCGGAAGATATCAATCAACTAACCTGGCTTGACGTGATCCTCGGCGTAGAGTTTGTGCTCTTCATCGCTTGGCTCGCCTACGCAATACTGCGCTCGGGACGCCAGGTATCTCGGGGCTAGTTTGCCCCGCTGTCGCTTTGATGGATACGGCCGGTCTGGCGCCTGACGACCACGAACTAGTCCAGCTGGCAGCGTGCTGGCTCAAGACTTCGTTGCGTCTCTCTTTGGAGAGGCAGGGCGGCGTACTGGCCTGGACGGAGGACCACGCCCTGATGGGGCTGGCGCTCGCACAACACGAGCTCACCGAAGATCGGTCGTTCGTAGCGAGGCTGCGCCGCTCCGCCTGAGGGAGAGCTAGCTGTACTCACTGTGAGGCTGGCCGGGTCGGTCCATCGCTGATGGGCTGGCGGTCGGTAGCGGCGAGTGCGACCCATGCACTGACTGGCCTGGTGCCTTAGACGGGACTTGTCCGCTCGCTGCTGCCGGCACCGGCCCGGCCGGAGACGTTGGCCTAATCAGAAGCTTGACCGCCAGTGGCAGCTGGCGTGTCTCATCACAGTCCTGCCATCTCCGCACCGGAGCGGTACCTGCTGCGTCTCATCTAGTGAGGAGAAGACGCATGTCCATGCTGGCGGAGCTGGTCCAGGTCGTCATTGGCGTCGACAGTCACAGCCAGACCCACACCGCCGCGGTCCTCGATAGGGACTGCTGCACGAGTAGGTGACATCTGATCTGTGGTGCCGAGAGGTGCCGCTGGAAGGATGTTCACCGTGCCCAAGCCCTACCCCAAGGAGTTCCGCGACGACGTCGTGAACGTCGCCCGCAACCGTGAGCCGGGCCAGCACCTGAAGCAGATCGCTGCCGACTTCGGGATCAGCGAGTCCTGTCTGACGAACTGGATGAAGGCCGCTGACGTCGAAGACGGCGTCAAGCCCGGGACCACGGCGGCGGAGAACGCGGACCTGCGCGAGGCCCGCAAGCGGATCCGGTTGCTCGAGCAGGAGAACGAGGTCCTGCGCCGCGCGGCGGCCTACCTGTCGCAGGCGAATCTGCCGGGAAAATGATCTACCCGCTCGTCCGTGAGCTCGCCGTCGACGGGATCGCCGTGACGGTGACGTGCCGGGTTCTCAAGATCGCCCGCCAGCCCTACTACCGGTGGCTGGCCGACCCGGTCACCACCAGCGACCTCACCCAGGCGCACCGGGCCAATGCGCTGTTCGACGCCCACCGGGACGATCCGGAGTTCGGCTACCGCCTGCTCGTCGACGAGGCCGCCGCGAACGGTCAGCCGATGACTGCCCGGACCGCCTGGGCGATCTGCTCGACCAACGGCTGGTGGAGCGCGTTCGGTAAGCCTCGCCGGGGCAAGGGCGGCCGTCCCGGCCCGCCGGTGCACGACGACCGGGTCAACCGGGTGTTCACCGCCGAGGCGCCCAACGCCGTGTGGTTGACCGACATCACCGAACACCGCACCGCCGAGGGCAAGCTCTACCTGTGCGCGATCAAGGACGTGCACTCCAACCGGATCGTCGGCTACTCCATCGACTCCCGGATGAAGTCCCGGCTCGCGGTCACCGCGCTGGACAACGCCGTCGCCCGGCGCCATGCCGACGGCGCTGACGTGGCCGGCTGCATCGTGCATTCCGACCGCGGATCCCAATTCCGCAGCCGGAAATTCGTGCGCGCCCTCAACCGGCATCAGCTGTCCGGCTCGATGGGCAGAGTCGGCGCGGCCGGCGACAACGCGGCCATGGAATCGTTCTTCGCCCTGCTCCAGAAGAACGTGCTCGACCGCCGCCACTGGCGCACCCAGCAAGAGCTGCGGATCGCGATCGTCACCTGGATCGAACGCACCTACCACCGCCGGCGGCGTCAGGACGCCCTCGGTCGACTCACGCCCATCGAGTACGAGACCATCGTCCCCACACTGGCCGCTCAGGCTGCCTGACCCAACCTGTCACCTGGTCGTGCAGCAGTCCCATACCCGCGCCGGCGGGGTGCTGGCCCGGGCGACGGTGCCCGCCGACCCCGACGGCTACACCGAACTCGTCGCTCTGGCTGAGCAGCAGCACCCTGGCCTGCGCGCATGGGCGCTGGAGGGCACCGGCGGCTACGGCGCCTGACTGGCCCGGCACCTGGCAGACGCCGGTGAGCTGGTGGTCGAGCTCGACCGACCCAAGCGCCCGACCCGGAAGGGGGGTGCCAAGTCCGACCCGATCGACGCCGAACGCGCCGCGCGCGACGCGCTCAGCTGGCCCAGCCCAACTGGACTAACCTGCGGACCGGAGTCTCGCCACTCATAGCAATGACGACTTACAGCTTCCAATCTGCGTAGCCTGGCCGTCGGCGTCGATGGGCTGGGGTTCGGCGCCGAGCGCAAGCCACGCCGGAGCCCCATAGGCGCCATGCGCGGACTATGTCGCAGCCTCGCTCTACCCTTACGGCGAGGCCGACGAGGGGGAAGCTTGCTCCACAATCGACGCAAACGTCAGGAAGCCCTAGCCCGCGAGGAGGCAGAGGGAAAGACTTTTTGGACGGACAAGTTCGAGACCCCTGCTCGCATCAAGCTATGGCACGCGTTCACGGAAGCTTGCCCGTCCCTTTACGACCGCGCCGCAAGCGCGAGGGCGATGATTTGTCGAGACGAAGGGCTCTTTAAGCTTACTGAGCGAAACCTGGGCGAAGCTGAGGATTTTTTGCAGTATGTGATGACCTGCGCAGACGAGATGGTTCCCACATGCATCGAGGCAATGCTGAGCTCACTGTACGAGGAGGCGCAGCGGTACGCCTTTTACTACAGCAACGCAGGCACCTTTGCCGATAGGGTTCGCGTGATCCTTCGAGAACACCGCATCAGCTTCGATCTGATCGAACGCCGAATGGTCGAGTTCTCGTCGCAGGAGATGCACGAAGCCGTCGTGGGGCCGACGCTGCGTCTACTCGCTGGCCGCCGCGGGTTCGAAGGCGTCGAGAGGGCCTACCAGGAGGCGCTCGAAGAGATCAGTCATGGTAAGCCCGCCGACGCTATCACTGATGCGGGAACAGCTCTGCAAGAGATGCTCACAGCTCTCGACTGTGAAGGCAACGCCCTTGGCCCGCTCACGAAGTCGGCACGGAAAAGGGATTGCTCGCGCCGCACGACGGTCCGATGGCGGAGGCCGTCGAGAAGTTGATGCATTGGGTGTCAGCCGATCGGAGCACGAGCGGAGACGCTCATAGCTCGACGTCGCCGAGCATCGAGGATGCTTGGTTGATAGTCCATCTCGTCGGAGCCCTGATTCTTCGATTGTCCGCTGGGCTACCCCGGTAGCCATGTTTCGCCCCGACGCGACGATGCCTTATGCACCGTGGTCAGTACCGACCACGGAAGAAGCCCGCCATGCCAGGCCAAGCCGTCTTCTGCACACCGTCCGACACGGACCAGGGTTTGCTCGGCGCACTGCGGCAGCAGACGTTGGCCGCCGTCGTCGGGGCCGTTGACGGCGACGTCATCTTCCTGCGCGTGCTGATGTCCGTCGGCCCACGTCCGGTGTGGGTGCGCAACGATGTGCGCCGGCGACCCAGGGCGGCCCGGCCGGTGGAGCACCGCGGTCGCATGCAGAGCCGCAAGTTCCGTGGACGCTTGACGCCGTTCGCCCTCCGTTCGCGTCGCGAGCTCACCGACGAGAACGGTCAGCCGATCACTGTCGCCACCCCGGGCGCACCCACGCCGGAGGAACGGCGCAGGTCCGCACAGGCAGTGCAACGCACGAGCACCCCACCGGCGTTGCCACCGGACCACCAGACCGCTCATCGTGCTGCCATGCAGCGCCGCTGCGAGCTCCTTCCGGAGACCGTCGACTGGTGAGCGCCAACGGGCGACCCATCACTGCGGCTCTGCACCAGCTTCGTCGGCCCGGTCAACCTCGGCTTCGTGTTGGTCCGATCCCGTGGGCCGTCGATGCCGCTTGCCAGGGCACGATCCCGGCCAGTCAATGGACGACCGGGGTCCCAGCCGACCCGCCCGGCCGTACATGGGCGCGAACGGGCCAAGGAAAACCAAACCTCCGAGACTGGCACGCGCTCCGAAGTTGGACGACGGGCGGGGTGCAGAGGCGCGCCCCCGCCCGTCGTCGGCAAGTTCACCCCTGTGAACGGTGAGTGTCGCGAGCATTCAGCAGGTGAGGTGGTCGCACTATGCCGTCATGGACACAATTTGGAAGTGCAGCGACATCCACTGTGATGGCGAGGCGGCCACCGGCTGGCTCGTACCCGACCCGAGGCTTGTCTGTGCCGAGCACCACGACCAGCTCGCAGACCGCCGCGCTGTTGCGATCCCGACCGGGAGGGGCGGCTTAGTCGTCCAGCTGCTGGCGCAGCCCGGGCGCCGCCGACCGCGGCCTTAGAAGTCTTGCTCCATGACGTTCGGCCCCTCGGTCGGGATCCCGCGTGGCGGGCCCGAGGGTACCTTCGGCTTGCCCGAGCTCATCCGTTCCAGGGCGTCAGCGATGCGCTCTAATTCGCGACCGCACCGACCGAGCATGTTGGTCAGGTTGTGAATGTCCGTCGAGCTGACCACTGACAGCCTCCTATCTCGTCGCGCGCCGGGACGGAACGCGTGCAGTCCGAGTGTCGCGGGCAGCACCGACAAATTCGCCATGCCCTGACAAGGCGGTTTACCCCTCCTCCGCGTGAGCCAACGCCAAGGCCAGTGAGTCAAGGCCATCACGGGTAATCAGCCGGTCCCTGGGCAGATGTCGAGCTTGCCTGCTGAGCTGGGCGAACGGCCGAATCCGCAAGCCAGCCGCGTGAGCCGCTAGGTCACCCGAGCGCCCTCACAGTCCCTAGGTCGTGGGGGTCGAGCCCCACCCGTCCCGCCACGTCCGAGGTGCAGTTCCCGCAGGCTCCTGCTGTCGGCCCGGGCTTCCTGGATGTACCCGGACCGCGGCTCAGGTCGCGGCGGTGCCCTCCGGCGAAGCGCCAGGTGATTCTCCGGGGACCTCGTGTTCCGGCATCCGTCTCCGCCCGAGGACGTCCTCTCCCGCCGAGATGCTGCCTCGACTGCAATGCCCTCAGCGGGCCGCTCCGCTTTCGCCCGAATCCAGCCGATAGCTACATCGCCGCCCGTCCGGGTGTGGCTCACCCCCATGCCTGAACGGGATCTCCCATGTCGCTCTCCCCCACCCGCCGAGCTGCCGCCGCTGGCGCTCTCGCGCTGGCCACCCTCCTCACCGGGTCCACCGTGGCGGCTGCCGCACGCGAGGACCGCCCGACCGTCACCGCCGGCGCGAAGTCCGACGTAAGCGTCGCCGCCGAGGTCTCCCGCGCCCCGGCCCAGCCCAAGGGCAGGGACAAGACCAAGGGCGCCGAGCAGCCCTCCCCCGCCCCCAGCGCGCCCGGGGAAGACCCCTCCACCGCACCCGCCCCCACCCCGACGCCGACACCGGTGCCGGAACCGGCCCCGACCCCCACGCCCACGCCCACGCCCACGCCCACGCCCACGCCCACGCCCACGCCGGAACCGACACCCGAGCCGACCGCCGAACCGCAGCCGACCGCCGCCGGCCGTGGGCCCGCGGGGAACACCGTGCTGTGGTCCGACGACTTCGAGCGCGGCCTGGACTGCGGCGTGTGGGTGCACGTCCAGAACGCCGAGACCGCGGCGTCCTCCAGCCTGTGCCCGGGGTGGGCGGCCGAGGGCTCCCCCACCCGCACGACCTTCCCGGTCATCGACGGGAACCGCGTGGCCCGCTTCGAGCTGCGCCAGGGCGACCGGTCCGCCGGCGGGGAGCGCTCCGAGCTGTCGCCGTCCTCCGCCGACCGGTCGGCCACCGCCCTCACCGAGGGCTTCGAGGGCTGGTTCCAGCAGCGGCTGATGGTCGACCCGTCCATGCAGCAGGAGCAGAACGACCGGTTCTACATCCTGACCCAGTGGCACACCGGGATCTCCTCCCCCGCGATCACCCTCGGCCTGTCCGACGACAACGACCTGCTGCTCCGCGTGGGCATGGAGGGCAAGAGCCAGGTGCTGCTGCCCGCCGGCGAGTTCCGGCTCGGCGAGTGGTTCGACGTCGACGTGCACTTCGTGATGTCCAACGACCCGGCCAGGGGCGGGGCCGAGGCCTGGGTCGACGGGGTGCAGCGCGCGGGCTGGCAGTACGGCCGCACGATGATGGACGCCGGTTCCTACCTGAAGATCGGCCAGTACCGCGACTCGCAGCCCACCACCGGGATCACCTACGTCGACGACGTCGTGCTCTCCACCAACCGCTGACCGGGCGCCGACAGCCGCGGGGGTCGATGAGTTCCCGGTCGTGCGGCGGTCACAGCGCATAGGACCGCAGGGCAGTCGCACCCGGAGGAGACGGCGATGGCGCAGCTCATCTACTCGATGATCACCTCGCTCGACGGCTACGCCGAGGCAGCGGAGGGCGACCTCGGCTGGGGAGCCGCCGACGACGAGGAGGTGCACTCCTTCATCGGCGACACCTTCCGCCACGTCGGCACGTATCTCTACGGCCGGCGGATGTACGAGACAATGGTCTTCTGGGAGACCGCGCAGGACCTGCCCGGCGCCCCGCCGCACATCCTCCAGTACGCCCGGGACTGGCAGGCCGCGGAGAAGGTCGTGTACTCCACGACGCTGGAGTCGGTGTCCAGCGCCAGGAGCAGGATCGAGCGGGCCTTCGACCCCGAGGGGGTGCGCACCCTCAAGGCCGAGGCGGAGCACGACCTCACCATCGACGGCCCCACCCTCGCGGTCCAGGCGATCGAGGCCGGCCTGGTGGACGAATACCACCTGTTCCTCACCACGAGCGTGGTCGGCGGCGGCAAGCGGTTCTTCCCCGACGGCGTGCGCCTCGATCTCCAACTGGTCGAGGACCGTGCCTTCGGCAGCGGACTCCTCTACGCCCGCTACCGGACCCGCTGAGCCGCACCGATCGGAGATGCGGCCGGTCAGCTCCCCGGCGCGCCCTGCAGGACGTCGGCCCGCGGGGCCGTGTGGTGGCGGCCGATCGGCAGCATCAGCGGCTTGCCCGAGGTCGGGTCGATGATCACCTGGCTGTCCAGGCCGAACACCGCGCGCACGCACTCCTCGGTGAGCACGTCCCCGGGCTCGCCGGCGGCGTGGATCCGCCCGTCCGACAGCGCGACCAGGTGGTCGGCGTACCGGGCAGCGAGGTTCAGGTCGTGCAGCACCATCACGATCGTCGTCCCGCGGGACCGGTTGAGGTCGGTCAGCAGGTCCAGCACCTCGACCTGGTGGGCGACGTCCAGGAAGGTGGTCGGCTCGTCGAGCAGCAGCAGGTCGGTCTGCTGGGCCAGCGCCATCGCGATCCACACCCGCTGGCGCTGCCCGCCGGACAGCTCGTCCACGGCCCGGTCGGCCAGCGGCGTCGTCTCGGTCGCGTCCAGGGCGGCGGCCACCGCGGCGTCGTCTTCCTTGCTCCACCGGGAGAACACCCGCTGGTGCGGGTGCCGCCCCCGGCCGACGAGGTCGGCGACCGTGATCCCCTCCGGCGCGATCGGCGACTGCGGCAGCAGGCCCAGCGTGCGGGCCAGCTCCTTGGCCGGCAGTCGGTGCACCGCCTTGCCGTCCAGCAGCACCCGCCCGCTGCGGGGGGCCAGCAGCCGGGACATCGACCGCAGCAGCGTCGACTTGCCGCAGGCGTTCGCGCCGACGACGGCGGTGATCCGGCCCGGCGGCACCAGCAGGTCCAGGCCCTCGATGACGGTGCGGTCGCCGTAGGCGAGCGTGAGGTCCTCGGCTGCCAGCGAGTGGGTGGCGGTCACAGGGAACCTCCGGTGCGGTTGCTGCGGACGATCAGGTAGATGAGGTACGGCGCCCCGAGCACCCCGGTGATGACGCCGACCGGGTAGCGGGTGCCGAACGCGTACTGGCCGCACAGGTCGGCCACGAGCACGAGCAGCGCCCCGACCAGCGCGGCGGGCACCAGCAGCGAACCGTTCGGCCCGACGAGCCGGGCCGCGATCGGGCCCGCCAGGAACGACACGAACGCGATCGGACCACACGCGGCGGTGGCGAAGGCGAGCAGGCCGACCGCGGCGACGATCGCGATGATCCGCGTCCGCTCGACCCGGACCCCCAGCGCGGAGGCGGTGTCGTCACCCAGCTGCAGCGCCGAGAGCGCCCGGGTCTGCCCGAGCAGGACCGGCCCGAACACCAGCAGCGCGACCAGGGCCGGCACGGTGGCCTCCCAGGTGCTGCCGTTGAGGCTGCCGGTCAGCCAGCGCAGCGCCTCCGCGAAGTCCCACGACCCGGCCTTCGACAGCACGTAGGAGGTGATGCTCTTGCACATCGCGGCGACGCCGATGCCGATCAGGATCAGCCGGGTGCCGGCGACGCCGTCCTTGAAGGCCAGCGTGTAGATCAGCAGGGCCACCCCGAGCGCCGAGACGATCGCGGTGACCGACACGGCCGTGCCCGACCAGCCCAGGATCACGATCGCGAACGCCGCCGCGGCGCTGGCCCCCGAGGTGATGCCGATGACGTCGGGGCTGGCCAGCGGGTTGCGCAGCATCGTCTGGAACGTGACACCGGCCAGGCCGAAGCTGAGCCCGGCCACCACCGCGAGGACGGCGCGCGGCAGCCGCAGCAGCCCGACCGTGAAGGACGCCCCGGGGACGTCGGAGCCGAGGACGACGCGGAGCACGTCCCCCGGCGGGTAGAAGGTCCGCCCCACCATCAGCGTCACCGCGAAGGCGACCACGACGGCGACCGCGAGCAGCGTGATCACCAGCCGCCGGCGCGCGGCGCGGCGGACGCGCCCGCGGGCGACCGTGTCGACGGTCGAGGACGGTGCTCCCAGGACGGCGGTCACAGCTCGCGCACCTTCTGCCGGCGGACGATCGCGATGAAGAACGGGGCCCCGATGATCGCGGTGAGGATGCCGACGTCCAGCTCGGTCGGGCGGGCCACGATCCGGCCCAGCACGTCGGCACCGGTGAGCAGGCACGCGCCGGCGATCGCGGAGAAGGGCAGCAGCCAGCGGTGGTCCACGCCGACCAGCAGGCGGCACAGGTGCGGGACGACGAGCCCGACGAACCCGATCGGCCCGGCGACCGCGGTGGCGGCACCGCAGAGCAGGACCGACCCCAGCGCGGCCACCCCCCGGGCGAGGGCGACCCGTTCGCCGAGGCCGGCGGCCAGCTCGTCGCCCAGCGCGAGGGAGTTCAGGCTGCGCGCGGACAGCAGGCTGACCACCAGCCCGACGAGCAGGAACGGCGCCACGGTGCCGATGCCGGTGAAGGTGGCGCCGCCGACGCCGCCGATCTCCCAGGACACGACGCTCTCGACGATGTCCCCGCGCGGCAGGGCCACCGCGGTGATGAACGAGGTGAGCGCGGCGGAGGTGGCCGCACCGGCCAGGGCGAGCTTGAGCGGGGTCGCCCCGCCCCGGCCCAGGGAGCCGACGGCGTAGACGAAGACCGCCGCGAGGGCGGCGCCGACGATCGCCGTCCAGACGATGCTGGTCGCGGAGAACAGGCCGAACCAGGCGATCCCGGCGACCACCGCGAGCGAGGCGCCCATGTTGATCCCGAGCACCCCCGGGTCGGCCAGCGGGTTGCGGGTGACGCCCTGCATGACCGCTCCGGACAGGCCCAGCGCGGCTCCGACGACGACCGCCAGGACCGTGCGCGGGATCCGTTTGGTCACCGCCGCCTGCCCGATGTTCTCCGTCGACCCACCGAGGGCGGCGAGGATGTCGGACCAGCCGACGCCGCGTGAGCCCACGGCCACCGAGAGGGCCATCAGGGCGACCAGCAGCCCGAGCACGACCAGCAGCCAGAGGAACCGGACCGGCCCCGGACGTCGCACGGGGGCGACGTCCAGGGCCGGGGAGGGCGCGACCGAGGTCATGCTGCCTTGTCGGCGGCCTCGGCCAGCATGGCGACGTAGTCCTCGAGCACCCACGGGATCGCCAGCGGGGTGGGGTTCGCCGCGGTGCCGAGCGGCGTGTTCGGCAGCAGCACCAGCGCCCCGTTGGCGACCGCCGGGATCTGCGACAGCAGCGGGTCGGCGTTCAGCGCATCGACCAGCGCCTGGTCGCCGTAGGTGACGATGATGTCGACGTCGTCGAACGCGTCCACCTGCTCGGCGCTGACCGTGCCGGAGAACTGCTCGCTGTCGGTCGAGGCGGCCTGCACGCTGGCCGGGGTCGACAGCCCGAGGTCTTCGAAGAAGGCGCTGCGGGTGTCGTACGGGGTGTAGAAGCTGACCTCGCTCAGGTCGGTGGTGTCCACGTGGGTGAGGAACATCGTGGCCTTGTCCGCGAGCTCCGGGTGCTCCGCGACGACGTCGGCGATGTCCTGCTCGAGGCTCGCGATCAGCTCCTCGCCCTCCTCCGCCATGCCCATGCCCGCGGCGTTCACCTCGATCATCTCCCGCCACGGCGTCGCCCACGGCGCCTCCGGATAGGCCACGACCGGCGCAATCTCGCTCAGCGTGTCGTAGTCCTCCTGGGTCAGCCCCGAGTACGCGGCGAGGATGACGTCGGGGGCGGTGTCGGCGACCGCCTCGAAGTCGATCCCGTCGGTCTCGTCGAACAGGACCGGGGTCTCGCCGCCGAGCTCCTCGAGCCGCTCGGAGACCCAGGGCAGCATGCCGTCGCCGTCGTCGTCGCCGTAGTTGGCCGCGGCCATGCCGACCGGGACGACGCCGAGCGCCAGCGGCACCTCGTGGTTCGCCCAGTTCACCGTGGCCACGCGCTCGGGCTCGGACTCGATGGTCGTCGTCCCGAAGGCGTGCTCGACGGTGATCGGGGTGAAGTCCGCGGCCTCGGCCTCGTCGCCGGGTGCGGCCGACGAGGACGACGAGCAGGCGGCGAGCCCGCTGGCGAGGAGTGCTGCTGTGGAGACTGCGACGAGTCTCGGGGCGCGGCGCATGGGGTCCTTCCAGGTGGTGGTGCGACGTCCGGACGGCACCGGGCCGGCGGGACGAGCAACTGAGGTTTGCCTAACGCAACTTAGGGTGTGCTTGCCCCGTTGTCGATCACGAGCTGGTCACAGTGCCGCCGACCCGGCGCGGACGGCGCGCACCGCCGACGATGAGGTGGTGCCCATCGACTCCACCAGCAGCTACCCCGCCACCCCGGACGCCGTCCTCGCGCTCCTGACCGACGAGCAGTTCCTGCGCGACCGCGCCGCGGCGCTGGGCGCGCAGGTCCAGGAGCTGACCGTGACCGGCCGCAGCACCACCACCCGGCTCGCCGCCCCCACCGCGGGCATCCCGCCGGTGTTCGCCCGCTTCGTCGGCTCGTCGGTCTCGGTCACCGAACACAGCAGCTGGACCCTGGACGGCGACGGCGGCCACCGCAGCGACCTGGACGTGCAGGCCGAGGTGTTCGGCCGGGTCGTCCAGGTCACCGGGGAGCGCCGACTGGTCCCGGACGGCACGGGCACCCGTTCGACGGTCACCGGCGAGGCCACGGTCGACGCTCCGCTGATCGGCCGGCAGGCGGAGGGCGCGGTCCGCGAGCTGGTCGGGGTGGTGCTGCGCCGGGAGGACGAGCTGCTCCGCCGCCGGCTGGGGTGAGCACTGCGCACTGCAGGTGCGGCCCCGACGGCACCTCCGTAGCGTCGCCGCCAGGTGTCCAGCAACGCGCCGCCCCCCGACCGCGGAAGCGAGCCCATGACCACTCCCAGCGACGACCTCGGCCCGGCCGAGCGGCCTGCCGCACCCACGTTCGGCCTGATCCCGGCCGTCGTCGCGCTCGTACGCCTCCCGTTCGACCTGCTCGTGTTGATCGGCTACACGGTGCGGCAGCTGCCGTTCCTCATCCAGGACGTGCGCACCACGGTCAACGGCGTCGCCCGGCTGCTGGACCACGGTGAGCGGAACGGCTCGCTGCGGGAGCTCATCGACTCCCTCGCCCGCGCCGCCCGGGCGGACAGCGCCGGGGCACTGATACACCTGCTGCGCGCGTCCGGTGACCTGTCCGCGGTCCAGGCCGAGCTCGAGCGGCTGCGGCTCGAGGCCGCCCGCGCCGGGGACCTCGACGTCCTCCGGGGCGTCGGCCCCAGCTGACCGGGCCGACACTCCGGCCGCGACCCGGCCGGAGTGTCGGTGGCGGCGGCGAGGATGGCGGCATGGTGGCCTTCTTCCTCCCGCGAGCCAGCGACGACGAGCAGGCCGAACGGCTCTACGAGGCCCTCGCCGAGTTCGCCGGCTGCGAGCCCGCCCCGCCGGCACAGCGGGTGCACTCGATCACCTTTCCCCAGGACGGCGCCGAGTGGGTCGCCGAGGTGGGGGCGCCGCTGTCCGGCCGCCGCACGACCCAGCAGCTGCGCCGCGGCGAGCTGATCGAGCGCACCGAGGAGCTCTCCTCCCCCACCCGCGTGCTGGCCGTCTACCCGGGGACGCCGTTCGTCGTCGTCACCGACGCCCAGCCGATCACCGGCGCCCCGTCGGAGTGGGCCAACCCGTTCACCGCGGTGCCCGACCAGGTCACCCGGTTCGACGCCCCGGGGGCTCAGCGGCCCTGACGCTCCCGGTAGCGGGCCGCCCGCTTCTCGGCCGCCGCCCGCCGCCGGGCGGCCTGCTCGGCGTCCCGGCCTACCTGCGCCCGGTCGCGCACCTGCTGGGCGGTGCCGACCGGGTAGCCGGCCTTCTTCACCCGGTTCTCGGTCGTCTCGGTCATGTAGGCGAAGGAGAAGATCAGCCCGAGCAGCAGCCCGCCGAGCGCGGTCATGCCGCGGATCCAGAACGGGCCGGGGACCAGCAGCAGGACCAGCGCGATCGGCACCGCCATCTGCACCAGTGCCCGGAGCACGTGCCGCCAGCCCCAGCTGGCGGTCGTGGTGTCGTGCAGCACCCAGCTGCTGTGCCGCTCGGGAAGTGAGCCGCCCATCGCGTACCAGAGCCAGCGCAGGACGCCGGGCCGGACCGGCTCGCCGGCACCCTCCGGTCCCGCGGGACTGCTGGTCGTGGCCATGCCTGCACGGTACCGACGACCGATCACTCCGGCCGTCGCTGTCCGTGATCGATCGACCACTCAGAGGTTGAGTCGCGCCGGTACCGGATCAGCCCCGTCCGGGCTCGTTGACGCCCCTCATGCACGGCGGATCATCGAGACATGGTCCCGCTCCTGGTGGACGACGTCGTCCCGTTCGAGGACTGGACCGCGGCTGCCCGGGCCTCACTGGCCTTCCTGCACCGCACCGTCGGCCTGGACGTCTGGATGGTCACCCACCTCGAGGACCCGGCGCAGGTGGTGCTGTACGCCCACCCCCAGGAGGTCATCCCGCAGGGCACCAGCCTGCCCTGGCAGCAGAGCTTCTGCCGCTCGATGGTCAGCGGGGTGGGGCCCCGGGTCGCCACGGTCGCCGCCGCGACGCCGGCCTACCGCGACCTGATGACCGGGCACGCCGAACGGGTCGCCGCCTACATCGGTGTCCCGCTCGTCTCCCGGGACGGGACGGTCTTCGGCACGCTCTGCGGCGTCTCCTCCCGCGCCCAGCCGCGCACGCTGACCCGGCACCTGCCGCTGGTCGAGATGACCGCGCGGATGCTCAGCAGCCTGCTGCCCGTCCCACCGCGGGAGCCCGGCCCAGGCTGACCCTCACGCGTGGCCGGCCGCCCGGAGCGCCTGGACGCACCCGCGCTCCAGGGCCCGCTGCCGCCGCACCCGCGCGCGCAGGCCCGGCACCGGCTCCAGGGCCCGGCGCTCGGCCGGTCGCACCCCGGCCAGCCGGCCGTCGGCCGCCTGGCCGCTGGTCACGTGCACGGTCCACCGCTCGGCGTCGGGCACCGAGATCTCCTGGCCGACCAGGACCGCAGGCCCGCGGACGTCGGGCGGTGCGCCGGTCAGTGGCATCGGGTCGGCCGCCCAGTCGGCCACCCGGACGGTGCGCACGTGCAGCGCCTCGTCGTCGACCGCGAGCACCGCGTCGGCCGGGCCCTCGCGCCGGCCGCCGGGGACGACGTCGACCGGGTCGAGCAGCAGCACCAGCCGCGGCAGGTACCACCAGTGCTCCCGGCGCAGCATCGGTGAGTCCGCGAGCGCCCGGGACGGCGGGTGCTTGCGCAGCTCCTGGTCCAGCAGCTGCTCGGTGAACAGGCTGCCGTCGCCGTCCTCGACCAGGGTGAGCCGGCCGGTGACCACCAGCGGCTGCCAACCCGGCCCGGCCAGCCGCTGGTCGGAGAGCACCAGCGTCGCCGCACCCGCCGCGGCGACCGCGCGCGCGGCCTCGACCTGCGCCCAGGGCAGCGCGACCGCCGGCCGGTCCCCCAGCCACAGCGGCACCACGCCGAGCGCGCCGGGCGGCCGGCCGTCCCGCCGCCACACGAGCTCGGCCAGCCCGGCGGCGCGGACGGCCGTTCCCAGTGACGTGGTGTGGATCACAGTGACTGTCTACTCTTCGCCCAGCGGCGGTCGACCGGTCGCCTGAGGACGTGGGGGGTTGTCCGTGCCCGCATTCGCTGTGGCCGCGGTCGTCGGGGTGCTGTTCTTCCTCGGCTACCGGTACTACTCGAGCTACCTGGCCCGCAAGGTCTACGTCCTGGACCCGGCCTTCCGCACGCCGGCCCACGAGTTCGACGACGGCGTCGACTACGTGCCGACCAACAAGCACGTGCTCTTCGGCCACCACTTCACCTCGGTGGCCGGCGCCGCACCGATCGTCGGCCCGGCGATCGCCGTCTTCTGGGGCTGGGGCCCGGCGCTGGCCTGGATCGTGCTCGGCACCATCTTCGCCGCCGGTGTGCACGACTTCGGGTCGCTCGTGGTGTCGGTGCGGCACAAGGCCAAGAGCATCGGGACGCTGGCCGGCGAGGTGGTCAACGGCCGGGCCCGGATGCTGTTCCTGGCGATCATCTTCTTCCTGCTGACCCTGGTGAACGCCGTCTTCGCGGTGGTCATCGGCAACCTGTTCGTGGCCAACCCCGGCGCGGTCATCCCGATCGTGGTGGAGATCCCGCTGGCCATGGTGATCGGCCAGTACATCTACCGGACCCGCTCCTCGGCGCTGATCCCCTCCATCGCCGGCGTCGTCGTGCTGTACGCGCTGATCCTGGTCGGCAACGCCTTCCCGATCGAACTGGACGGCCTGGCCGAGGCCCTCGGGGTCGAGCAGACCCGCAACGTCTGGGTCGTGCTGCTGTTCATCTACACCTGGGTCGCCTCCCGCATCCCGGTGTGGGTGCTGCTGCAGCCGCGTGACTACATCAACAGCCACCAGCTCTTCATCGCCCTGGCCGTGATCGCGGCCGGCGTGATCGTCGGGATGAACACCATCCAGGCACCGGTGGTCAACGACGTCCCCGAGGGCTCGCCCAGCTTCTTCCCGTTCCTGTTCATCACCATCGCCTGCGGCGCGATCTCCGGGTTCCACTCCCTGGTCTCCTCCGGGACGACGTCCAAGCAGCTGGACACCGAACCCGACGCCCGCTACGTGGGCTACATGGGCGCGGTCGGCGAGGGCTCGCTGGCCACCGGCGCCGTGCTCGCCGCCACCGCGGGCGTCGCCGCCTCGCAGGCCGACTGGGAGGCGCTCTACCCCGACTTCGCCACCGCCTCCGGGGGCGCCACCAGCAACTTCGTCGACGGTGTCGCGGTGTTCGCCAACAACCTCGGCATCCCGCTGGACCTGGCCACGATCTTCGCCGCCGTCGTGGTGATCAGCTTCGCCGCGACCACGATGGACACCGGCGTGCGGCTGCAGCGCTACGTGGTGCAGGAGATCGGCGAGATCATCAAGGTCCGGGCGCTGGCCCGGAACCTCACCCTCGCCACCACGGTCGCGGTGCTCATCCCGCTGGCGATGGCGCTGCTGCCCGGCGGCGGGGAGGCCGGCTACACCTTCGGCGTCCTGTGGCAGCTGTTCGGGACGACGAACCAGCTGACCGCGGGGCTGGCGCTGTCGGTCATCGCGGTGTGGGTGACCCGCCAGGGCCGCAGCCCAGTGGCCGTACTGATCCCGCTGGTGTTCCTGCTGGCGATGACCTCCTGGGCCCTCGTCGTCAACCTGCAGAACTTCGTCGAGGCGGACAACTGGGTGCTCGCCCCGCTGGACGCGCTGATCTTCCTGCTGGCCATCTGGCTGATGGTGGAGGCCGCCCTGTCGCTGCGGACGGCGTTCCGCGAGCGCCCGCAGCCCGGCGCCGAGGCGCGACCCACCTCCGACCCGGCGGTCGCCCGGGCCAACCCGACGTCCCCCACCGACGAGGCGGAGCTGGGCCAGACCTCCCGCGACGACCGGCCGTGAGGCACCGGGTCGTCCTGGTCCGGGGCCCGCGGGCCGCCGCGGGGTCGGGCGGCTGCTGCAGCGGGGCCGTCCGCCCCTTCGACGAGGGCGGCGGCCACCGGCACGTGCCGCCGGTCGACGACGTCGGGGCGGTCTACCGGGCGCTGCGCGCGGCGCTCCCCCGCGACGTCGCCGTCGAGGTGGTCTCGCCGACGAACTGGGTGTGGCTCGTCCCGGCCCTGGTGACCGACGGGCGCCGCCGCGGGCTGCGGGGTGCGGCGTTGTGGCGCTCGGTGCGGGCCGGGATCGCGGTCGAGTCCCTGGTCTGCGACGGGGCGGTGCTGGCCTCGGGCTGGCTGCCCGCCCCCGCCGCCGCGGTCACCGCCGTGCAGGCCGAGCTGGCCGTGGCCGAGCTGGAGCAGGTCACGACCGCTGCAGCAGCTCCCGGTAGAACGCCACCCCGCGCGCCAGCGCCGCCACCGTGAGGTGTTCGTCGGCGGCGTGCAGCGAGGCGAGCTGCGCCGAGCTGAGGTCGAAGGGCATGAACCGGTAGACGCTGTCGCTGATCTGGGCGAAGTGGCGCGCGTCGCTGGCCTGCACCATCAGGTACGGGCTCACGGTCGCCGCCGGGTGGGCCGCCCGGATCGCCGCGGTCAGCGTCGCCCACGCCTCGTTGTCGGTCCGGGACACCGGCGACGGGTCGTCGGCGCGCGACGCCTCCAGCCGGACGCTCGGGTCGTCGATGACCCCGCGGATGCGCTCGATCGCCGACTCGGCCGTCTCCCCGAGCACCACCCGCACGTTGGCCATCGCCCGGGCCCGGGTCGCGAGCACGTTGGGTGCCCGGCTGCCCTCCAGCTGGGTGATCGCCACCGTCGTCCGCACCAGTGCGCTGGCCTCCCGGCCGGCACGGGACAGCAGCCCGGCGAGGACCGGCCGCAGCAGCGCGGCGTGCGCGTACACCGCCCGGTGCCCGGCGGGGGCGTGCCGGCCGACGGTGTCGACGAGCGACAGCACCACGTCGCTGACCCGGGCCGGGAAGGGGTCCTCGTCCAGCCGGACCAGCGCGCGGGCCAGCCGGGCGGTCGCGCCGCCGCGGACCGGTGAGGACGCGTGCCCGCCGGCGTCCTCGGTGGTCAGCTCCAGGTCCACGACCCCCTTCTCGGCGATGCCGACCACGGCGATCGGCCCGGGGACGCCGGGGAAGACCCCGGTGACCACGGCGCCGCCCTCGTCGACGACCGCCCAGGGCGTGACGCCGCGGGCGGCCAGCGTCTGGGCCGCCGTCCGCGCCCCGGTGCCGGCCACCTCCTCGTCGTTGCCGAAGGAGAGGTACACGTCCCGGGCCGGGCGGAAGCCCTCCCCCAGCAGCGACTCCACGGCCTCGACGACGGCGACCAGGGCGCCCTTGTCGTCGATCGCTCCCCGGCCGTGCACCACACCGTCGACGACCTCGCCGGCGAACGGGTCGTGGGTCCACGCCTGCCCGTCGGCCGGCACGACGTCGTAGTGCGCCATCAGCACCAGGGGCGGTGCGTCAGTGCCGCTGCGCCAGTGGAAGAGCATCGCGCCGGTGCCCAGCAGCTCCAGCTCGAGCTCTCGGTGCAAACGCGGGTAGAGCTCGGCCAGCCGCTCCCGGAAGGCGCTGAACACCGACTGGTCGACCTGCTCGGGGTCGCGGCGGGAGACGGTCGGGATGCGGATCAGCTGCGCCAGGTGGTCGGCGGCCCGGGTGGCGTCGATCGCCCCGACGTCCGCAGGCTCCACGTCCTGGCGGGGCGGTGGCCGGAAGCGGCGCACCCGGGTGAGGGCGGCGCCGGCCCCCACGGCGGCTCCGGCGGTCAGCAGCGTCCGGTTCATCCGGCGGTCTCCTCCCGGACCGCGGCGCCGCGGTCCTCGGTCTGCGCGCGGTCGGCGGTCTGCGCGGGGTCGTCGGTCTGTGCCGGGTCGTCGGTCTGTGCGGGGTCGTCGGTCTGTGCGGGGTCGGCGAAGGCCAGCCGCGGGACGAACACGAGCGCGACGGCGGCGATCAGCGCCGTGGTGCCGCAGATGGTCCACACCGTCACGTAGCCGGTCAGCGACCCGGCCGTGCCCTCCACCCCACCGGCCAGCACGGGGGTGCCTGCGGCGAGGGCGAGGGCGAACACCGACGAGGCGAACATGCCGCCGATGACCTTGGTGGTGTTGGTGAGCCCGGTGGCGACGGCGGTCCGGCCCACCGGGGCGGCCGCGGCCGCCGCGGCGGGCAGCGCCGCGACCAGCGCGCCGGAACCGACCCCGGCCACCGTCATGCCGGCCAGCACCTGGCCGAGCGCGTCGTGGAAGGGCACCAGCAGCAGGTAGCCGGTGGCGACCAGGCCCGCCGCCCCGATCAGGGTCAGCCGCGGGGTGGTTAGCCGCGAAGCGCGGGCGAACTGGCTGGCCCCGATCAGCATGGAGATCACGTAGGCGCCGATGACCAGGGACACCGAGCTGGTCG
This sequence comes from Modestobacter marinus, assembly GCF_011758655.1. Lineage (NCBI taxonomy): Bacteria > Bacillati > Actinomycetota > Actinomycetes > Geodermatophilales > Geodermatophilaceae > Modestobacter > Modestobacter marinus. The sequence continues at coordinate 413,890 of NZ_JAAMPA010000003.1, read as the reverse complement.
ACAGCCCGAGGCCGTAGCCGTAGACGTCGGGGTCGGTGCGGGCGAAGGTCGACAGCGGCCCCTGCGCGCCCAGCACGCTGACCCCGAACAACCCCGCCGTCAGCTGCACCGGCCACATCGCGGAGCTGCGCAGCACGCGGAAGTCCACCAGCGGGTCGGGCTGGCGCAGCTCGTAGCGCACGAAGGGCACCACCAGGAGCAGACCGGCCGCGACGACCAGCCACGGCCAGGCCTCCTCGGCCCCGTTCAGCCGGACGAACGTCAGGCCCCCGGTGACCACCAGCAGGACGGCGGTCAGCAGCGCGGCCCCGCCGGAGTCGACCACGCCGTGCACCCGGTCGGTGCCCTCGGGGACCAGCCTCCAGACGACGACCACCACCCCGACGACCAGCACCCCGGGGGCCAGCAGCACCAGCCAGAGGGCATCGCCCAGGAGGTCGCCGATCACCCCGCCGCTCAGCGCACCCACGATGGCGCCGAGCTGCAGCGCGGCGACGATGAGGCCGGTGGCGCGCCGGGTGCGGGCCGCGGTGTCCGGCAGCCCGCGGGACCGGCTGTAGATCAGCGCCACCTGCAGCGGCAACCAGGCCGCGTAGACACCCTGCACCGCCCAGGCCAGCAGGAACACCGGGAAGGTCTGGGCGAACGCCAGCACGATGGTGGCCACCGCGACCACCGCCGCCGACCAGAGCAGCATCCGGCGGTGCCCGTGCAGGTCACCGAGCTTCGCCAGCACCGGGACGGCGATCGCCGACAGCATCAGCTGACCGGCCTCGAGCCAGTTGACGTCGGCGTCGTTGATGCCCAGGTGCCGGGCGATGTCGGTGAGCAGCGGGATGTAGTAGCCCTGCAGCACACCGCTGGTGAACTCGACGAACACCAGGTAGCCGACGACGCCGGCCGTCATCCGGGCCTGCCACCGCCCCGCCCGGCTGCCGCTGCGCTGCGTCGCCGACTGCTGCATCGAGCCCGCTCCTCGTCGTGGTGGGGTCCGGGGCGGCCAGCATCGACGAGCTGGTCAGCCGACGCAAACGGCCGGTGACGCGGTCGAGCGGTCGCCTGGTTCAGCGGGCGGCGAGCACCTCGCGGGCGTCGACCCGGCGGCGACCGACGTAGTAGAGCGTCGTCCCGTCGGCCACCGGGGTGTCCCAGGCGGGGCTGACGGTCAGGCCGTCGGGGCCGCGCAGCGCCAGCACGGTGGCCCCGAAGGCCTGACCGAAGCGCACCTGGCAGTCGCCGAAGGTGCCCAGCCGGTGTCCCTCGGGCAGCCGGAGGGAGTAGGTGTTGCCGTGGCCGTGGCTGCTCATCAGGTCGCCGTAGACCTCGGTGAGCCCGGGGTCCAGCGCCTCCTCGGTGATCAGGTACGGCATGTGCCACTGCACGCAGGCGATCTGGGCGCCGACGTAGCGGAGGTTGTCCCGGCGGTCCAGGTCCCGCAGCGCGGCCACCTTGTGCACGTCCGGTGCGGCGTGGTGGGCGGCCACCGCCATGGCCAGGGTCTCGTTGTCGTCGCGCCCGTCGATCACCACGCACCGGGCGGCCGCCACGTTGGCCCGGGCCAGGACGTCGGCGTGGCTGAGGTCGCCGCGGACGAAGGAGACCTCCGTCCGTTCCGGCATCGGGTCCTCCGGCACGTCCTCCCAGGCGCACAGGGCGACCCGGCTCCGCCCCTCGGCCGCGAGTTCGGCGGTGATCCGCTCGGTGCGTCCCGGGAAGTACCCCAGGACGACGACGTGGTCGGTGAGCTCCAGCTCCTCCACACCCTTCAGGCGTCTGCTGCGGACCGACTGCAGGTAGTCGGCCAGCCGGGTGAACAGCAACGTCAGCGTGACGATGCCACCGATGATCACGTAGACGCCGACCACGTGGCCGGCGGCCGTCACCGGGAACAGGTCGCCGTAGCCCACGGTGGCGGCGGTGACGACGAAGTACCACCAGTAGTTGCTCGGGGCGACGATGTCGCTGTCGACCCCTTCCACCAGCGCCATCGCCGGCCAGCTGGTCACGAAGACCAGGACGAAGACGGCCAGCGGCAGCCGCCAGCCGTGCAGCCGTGCCTGGACCACCCGCGAGAAGCGCGAGAACAGCTGGAACACGGGCCTCCTGCCGGGTCGGTGGTGGGAGCAACCTAGCGGGCGGGCCCGGGCCGGGTCAGGGTGTCGGCATGACGACACCCACCGACGACGACCTCCCCGAGCCCCGGGACATCGCCCTGGAGCAGGCCACACCCGAGCAGGTCGAGGAGCTCGAGGAGGCCAGCGAACCGCCGGGCGAGTGATCCGGCGGGGGCCCGGGTAGCCCGGCGATCATGGAGAGCCGGGACCTGCTGCTGACCGCGTTCGGCAACGTCGAAGAGGTGGTGCGGGGCGCCCTCGACGGGATCGACCCGGACCTGCTGAACGCACGGATCGACCCGGAGGCGAACACCATCGCCTGGCTGGTCTGGCACCTGACCCGGGTGCAGGACGACCACGTCTCCGAGGTCGCCGGGGTGGAGCAGGCCTACACCGACGCCGGGTGGGCCGACCGGTTCGGGCTGCCGTTCGACCCCGCCGCGATCGGCTACGGCTTCAGCAGCTCCGACGTCGGGAGGACGCAGGTGACCGACCCGCAACTGCTCGTCGGCTACCACGCCGACGTGCACCGGCGGACGGCGGAGTTCCTGCGCACGCTCACCGCCGCCGACCTCGACCGGGTCGTCGACGAGCGCTGGGACCCGCCGGTCACCCTCGGCGTCCGGCTGGTCAGCGTGATCGGTGACGACCTCCAGCACGCTGGGCAGGCAGCCCTCCTGCGCGGCTCCCTGGAGCGGCGCTGAGCACACGGCACCGGGTGCCACCCGCGGGTAGCTTCGGAGCGGTGAGCAACGACGCTTCGACTGACTTCTACGCCCTCGACGACCTCCTGGAGCCGGAGGAGATCGAGCTGCGGGACCGGGTCCGCGACTTCTGCGCGCGCGAGGTCACCCCGATCATCAACGACTACTGGGAGCGGGCCGAGTTCCCGTTCGAGCTGGTCCCGAAGATCGCCGAGCTGGGCGTCGCCGGCGGTACGGTCGCCGGCTACGGCTCGGCCGGGATGAGCGCGGTCGCCGCCGGTCTGGTGGCCGCCGAGTGGGCCCGCGCCGACGGCAGCCTGGGCACCTTCTACGGCGTGCACAGCTTCCTGGCGATGCAGTCGATCGCCCTGCTGGGTGACGAGGAGCAGCGCGAGCGCTGGCTGCCGGCGATGGCCCGGATGGAGCTGATCGGCGCCTTCGGCCTGACCGAGCCGCAGCACGGCTCCGACGCCGTGGCCCTGGAGACCAGCGCCCGCCGGGACGGCGACGAGTGGGTGCTCAACGGCGCGAAGAAGTGGATCGGCAACGGCACGATCGCCGACCTGGTGCTCATCTGGGCCCGCGACGAGGAGGGTGCGGTCGGCGGGTACGTCGTCCCCAAGGGGTCGATCGGCTGGACCGCCACCCGGATGACCGGCAAGACGGCGCTGCGGGCGGTGTGGCAGGCCGAGATCACCCTGGAGGACGTCCGGGTGCCGGCGGAGAACAAGCTGGCCAACTGCCGCTCGTTCAAGGACGTCTCGGTCGTGCTGGACCGGACCCGGTACACCGTGGCCTGGCGGGCCCTGGGCATCGCCGAGGCCGCCTACGAGCTGGCGTTGGAGCACACCTTGCAGCGGGAGCAGTTCGGGCAGCCGATCGCCGGTTACCAGCTGGTGCAGGAGAAGCTGGCCCGGATGCTGGCGGAGATCACCAGCATGCGGCTGCTGAGCTGGCGGTTGAGCAAGCTGGCCGACGAGGGCCGGATGACCGCGGCCATGGCGTCGATGGCGAAGATGAACAACTGCAAGAAGGCCCGGCAGATCGTGGCCGACGCCCGGGACCTGTTCGGCGGCGACGGGATCCTGCTGGAGCACCACATCGCCCGGCACCACGCCGACATCGAGGCCATCTACACCTTCGAGGGCACCGACCACGTGCAGGCGCTCATCGTGGGCCGCGACATCACCGGCATCTCGGCCATCACCGGCCGGCGGACGCCTCGCGCCGAGCAGAAGCCGGCAGACACCCCGCAGTCGATCTAGGCAGTCGAGCTAGCCGACCTGTCGCAGTGCCGGCGCCGTGCGGCGCCGGCACTCGGCGCAGGTGTCGCGGCCGTTGCTCATCCGCCCCCACCGCTGCGCTCCCCAGATCTGCACGATCGCGCCGCACACGGCGAGCTCCACCTCCCCGTCGAGCTCGTCGGCGGGCCGGTGCGCCTCGACGGCGTGCCAGGACTTGGGCTGGTCGACCGGCTGGGCCCAGGACCTGCGGTCCGGCCGGGCGAATCCGACGGCGTAGCTCTCCACACAGGAACTGTGCCCCACGCCACAGTCGGTCAACCATCACGTCGTCCGTCTCGCCGACCACCTGCACCCCTTTGTGCACCTGTGGCCAGGTTCCCGACCGGGTGAACCGGGGAATTGGCGACATCGGCCAATGCGGATCCGATCGTTCGTGAGACCTGTGCCACACGTCCAGCGCTCAGAGTGCCGATGATGGCGACATGTCACGTCGGCTCGCAACGATGCGGACCTCGACCGAGCAGCAGGTCGCGGCCCAGCAGTCCCCGTCGCCCTGGTGGCGGTCGGCCGTGGTCTACCAGGTCTACCTGCGCTCGTTCGCCGACAGCAACGGCGACGGGATCGGCGACCTGGCAGGGCTGCGCTCCCGGTTGCCCTACCTGTCCTGGCTCGGCGTCGACGCGCTGTGGATCAACCCGCACTACCCCTCCGGTGGCGCCGACGGCGGCTACGACATCTGCGACTACCGGGCCGTCGACCCCGACTACGGCGACGTCGCCGACCTGGAGGCCCTGGTCGCCGACGCCCGGCAGCTCGGGCTGCGCGTCGTCCTGGACGTCGTCCCCAACCACACCTCCGACCGGCACCCCTGGTTCCAGACCGCGCTCGCCGACCCCGACTCCCCCGAGGCCGCCCGCTACCACTTCGCCCCGCCGTCGGAGGAGCCGCCGAACAACTGGCGCTCGCTGTTCGGTGGCCCGGCCTGGTCGCGCACGCCGGACGGCCGCTGGTACCTGCACCTGTTCGCCCCCGAGCAGCCCGACCTGAACTGGCGGGACCCGGCGGTGGCCGCCGACTTCGAGAAGACGCTCCGGTTCTGGCTCGACCGCGGGGTCAGCGGCTTCCGGGTCGACGTCGCGTACGGCCTGTTCAAGGACGCCGAGCTGCGGGACAACCCGGGCGCCTACTCCCCCACCCTGTTCGGCCACGGGCCGGAGCAGGCGATGACCTGGAACCAGCCCGAGGTGCACGACGTGTGGCGCCAGTGGCGGTCGGTCTGCGACGAGTACCCCGACACCATGCTGGTCGGCGAAGTCTGCCTGGCCGACCTGGACGAGGTCGCGCTGTACTCCCGGCCCGACGAGATGCACCAGTCGTTCTCCTTCCGGCTGCTCAAGTCGCCGTGGGACACCGACGCGTTCGCCGACGGGGTGCAGACCGCGCTGGACGCCTTCGGCTCGGTGGGTGCCCCGGTGTCCTGGGTGCTGGGCAACCACGACAAGGATCGGCAGGTCACCCGCTTCGGCGGCGGCGCCCTCGGCACCGCGCGCGCCCGGGCCGCCGCGCTGCTCATGCTCGCGCTGCCCGGGTCGGCCTACCTGTACGCCGGCGACGAGCTGGGGCTGCCGCAGGCCGTGGTGCCCGACGAGGCGAAGACCGACCCGATCTTCTTCCGCAGCGACGGCGAGCGCGCCGGCCGGGACGGCTGCCGGGTCCCGATGCCGTGGAACGACTCCACCGGCGTCGGCTTCTCCCCCGACGGCGCGGCGCGGCCGTGGCTGCCGATCCCGGCCGAGTGGAGCGGCTACGCGGTCTCCGGGCAGGCCCGGGACGGCGGCTCGATGCTGACCCTCTACCGGCGGGCCCTCGCCCTGCGCGCCGCCCACCCGGCGTTGGGGTCGGGCGAGGCGACGGTGAGCACCCGCGGCGACGTGCTGACCGTCCACACCACCGGGGACGGCGAGACCGTCCGCTGCGTGGTGAACATGGGCTCGGCCACCGTCCTGGTGCCGTCCCGCGGTCAGGTGCTGCTCGCCTCGACCACGCAGGTGCGCGCCTCGGCCGCCAGCGTCGCACTGCCGCCGAACACCGCCGTCTGGCTCACCGAGGACTGATCCCCGGGCCGGACCGGACTGACCGCGGCAGGCCGGCCCGGCTGTCGGCTGCGCCGCACCGGGCCGGGTCGGCTGCCCGACTGCGGCGGACCGGGCCGGCTCCCGGATGCGGTCGGCCCGCCCGCGATGGTCAGCGCAGCACGGAGGACAGCAGCAGGCTGGTCTCGCTGTTCACGACGCCGTCGATCGACCGGATCTGGTTGAGCAGCCGGTCGAACTCCCTCAGGTCACCGGTGTGGACCTCCGCGACGAGGTCCCACCCCCCGTTGGTGGAGTGCAGCGCCTCGATCTCGGTGAACCCGCGCAGCCGGCGGATCACCGCGTCCGTCGAGCGACCCTCCACCTCGATCAGCGTGACCGCCCGCACCTCACCGGCGACGGCGTCCTCGCGCACCCGCACGGTGAACCCGACGATGACGCCCTCGGCGACCAACCGGTCCATCCGGCTCGTCACCGTTGCCCGGGTGACACCGAGCCGGCGGGCGATCTCGGCGACCGGCGCACGGCCGTCCTCGCGGAGCACGGCGAGCAGCCGACGATCGAGGTCGGTCAGCGCGGCCATGCAGACAGCGTAGTCGACGGGTGAGTTCTGCTCAGCCGGAGCGCTCAGATGACGCAGATCGTTCGTTGCGTGAGCACATCGCACGTCCATAGCCTGGTGATCACCCCTCCCAGGAAGGCCCGGATGACTGCGTTCGTCGACGTCCAGACCCCGATCCACCGGCTCTCCGCCGGGCAGGTCGCCGTCGTCGTCCCGGTCCGAGCCTGATGGCCCCGCCCCTCCAGGCGCCGGGTGCCGTCGTGCTCATCCGCCCGCACCGGTTCCGGCCCAACGAGCTGACCCGCGTCGACAACGCCTTCCAGTCGCTGCCCGCCGCGCCGGACGCCGCCGGCGTCGCCGCCCGGGCGCGCGACGAGGTGACCCGGCTGGCCGAGGCCCTCGACGCGGCAGGCGTCGTGGTGCACCTCTTCGACGACCACGCGCACGACCGCCCGGACAGCGTCTTCCCGAACAACTGGCTGTCGACCCACCCGGACGGGCGGGTCGCGCTCTACCCGATGTTCGCCGTCAACCGGCGCAGCGAGCGGCGGGCCGACGTCGTCCGGCTGCTGCAGGAGCGGTACCGGGTCGACCAGGTCGTGGACTTCTCCGGCTCCGAGCGGGACGGGCAGTTCCTCGAGTCGACCGGGGCGATGGTGCTCGACCACCGCGAGCGGGTCGCCTACGTCTCCCGCTCCCACCGCGCGCACCCCGAGGCGCTGGCGCGGTTCTGTGCCACGTTCGGCTACGAGGCGCTGCTGTTCGACACGGCCGACGCCGAGGGCCGGGCGGTCTACCACACCAACGTGCTGATGTCGGTGGGCAGCGCGGTGGCGCTCGTCGGGCTCGGCATGATCCGGACGGCCGCGGACCGGGCCCGGGTGACCGACCGGCTGACGGCCTCCGGGCGGGAGGTCATCGAGCTCGCCGAGGAGCAGGTCCGCGAGTTCGCCGGCAACGCCCTCGAGCTGACCGGCCGGGACGGGCCGCTGCTGGCGCTCTCCACGAGGGCTGCCGCCAGCCTGACGCCCGCACAGCGCCGGCGGATCGAGGCCACGACCCAGCTGCTGCCGGTGGCCGTGCCGACCGTCGAGCTGGCGGGCGGATCGGTGCGGTGCATGATCGCCGGCGTGCACCTCCCGCCCCGACCGGCCGAGCCCCTGCGCGCGTCACTGTTCGGGGCGCAGCCAGGCGCGGTGCGCGTCCCCGTCGCCCCCTGACCCGGCCGGGACCGCTCCTCCGCTGACGCACCACCGACGGACGACGCCACGCCGTCCGGCCCGGACACGCTGAGCGAGCGACTGGCGGGGCCCTCGGTGCGGTCGTGGACGGTCGCGCAGCCCCGGGTCTACCTTCCGCTCGACCAGAGGTGGCCCCCGCCGCGTCGCAGCGGCCCACCCGTCGCGCACACGACCGGGCACCTCAGCGGTGCCGGACTGGACCGTGCACCGTGGCCGACTCCACACGCACCGGACTCCCCCTCTCCCACCGGTCGGCGCGCGACCGCGTCCCCGGGCGCGGCCGGCCCCGGCGTCGCTCGCTGGGCGTCGCCGCGGTCGTCGCCGCCGTCACGGCGTCGACGGCGGCGTGCGGCGCGGCGGTCGCCCCGGCCATCGAGCCCGCGGGCGCGACCTCCAGCGCACCTCCCGCCATGCCGCCGGCGCAGGTGCCGCCGTTGCTGAGCCAGGAGCAGGTGGACGCCGCGGTGGCCGCGATCGACGGTCTGGTGGCCGACGCGATGGAGCGCACCGGGGTCCCCGGGATGGCGGTCGCCGTCGTCCACCAGGACGAGGTCGTGCACGCGGAGGGCTACGGCGTCCGGGAGGTCGGCGAACCTGCACCGGTCGACCCGGACACGGTGTTCCAGCTGGCGTCGCTGTCCAAGCCGCTGGCCTCCACCGTCATCGCCGGCCTGGTCGGGGACGAGGTCCTCGACTTCGAGGACCCGGTCATCGCCTCCAACCCGTCCTTCGCCCTCAACGACCCCTACGTGACCCAGCACGCCACGTTCGCCGACCTGCTGTCGCACCGCAGCGGCCTGCAGACCGGCTCCGGTGACCTGCTCGAGGACCTCGGCTACGACCGCGACCACATCCTCGGCCGCCTGGACCAGCAGCCCCTGCTGCCGTTCCGGTCGAGCTACAGCTACAGCAACTTCGGCTTCACTGCGGGCGCCGAGGCCGCCGCGATGGCCGCGGGCATGCCGTGGGAGGACCTCGCCGAGGAGCGGCTGCTGGAGCCGCTCGGCATGACCGACACCAGCTACCGCCACGCCGACTACGAGGCCGAGCCCAACCGGGCGCTGATCCACGTGCCGACCGGTGACGGGACATGGGCGGCCCGGTACACCCGGGACGCCGACGCGGAGGCCCCTGCCGGTGGCGCGAGCTCCTCGGTGCGCGACATGGCCCAGTGGATGCGCCTGCAGCTGGCCGGCGGGGTGTACGACGGCACGCCGGTGGTCGACCCGGACGCCCTCGCCACCACGCGCCTGCCGCACGCGGTCAACAACCCGCCGGCGGCGCTCGCCGGCCGCACCGGCTTCTACGGGCTGGGCCTGAACGTGTCCTACGACGACGCCGGCCGGCTCAGGCTCGGCCACTCCGGCGCGTTCAACCTGGGCGCGGCCACGAACGTGCTCATGCTCCCCGGTGAGGAGCTGGGCATCGTCGTCCTGACCAACGGGCGCCCGCAGGGCATCCCGGAGGCCATCACCGCCGCCTTCTTCGACATCGCCGACCACGGCGAGCCGACCATCGACTGGCTGGCGTTCACCTCCTGGGCCTTCGAGCAGATCGAGGCGTCCCAGGCGCCGGAGACTGACTGGTCCCAGCCGGCGGCCGACCCGCAGCCGGCCCGCGACCTCGGCGTCTACGCCGGGACCTACGCCAACTCCTACTACGGGCCGCTGACCGTGACCGCCGACGGCGGTGACCTGACCATGACGATGGGCCCGCCGGAGGCACCGACGACGTTCCCGCTCACCCACTGGTCGGGCGACGTCTTCACCTTCGAGTCGATCGGTGAGAACGCCACCGGCCTGGCCGGCGCGTTGTTCACCGTCGACGAGGCGGGGACGGCGACGAGCGTGCGGCTGGACTTCTACGACCGGACGGGGCTGGGCACCTTCACCCGCGAGTGACCGGCGCCCGCCGGTCGGAGCGCCGACGCGCATCCCGGCCGGGTGCACGGGTAGCCCTCACCCGTGCACCCGATCCGATCCGCCGGCTCCTCCGGCGACCCCGACACCTCGGGCCGCCCCTCGGTCCTGCACCTGGACGACCCGCGCGCGGATGACCCCGCGCTCACCGGGGCCAAGGCCGCGGCCCTGGCGGCGGCCGCGGAGGCCGGGCTGCCGGTGCTGCCGGGGTTCGTGCTGACCACCTCGACGGTGGAGGTCCTGGCCGCCGGCCGGCCGTGGCCGCGGCCGGTGCAGGACGCCTGGCGCGACCTCTCCGCGGACGGCACCCGGCCGCTCGTGGTGCGCAGCAGCTCCACCGTCGAGGACCTCGGCGAGTCCTCGATGGCCGGCCGGTTCGAGTCGGTCGTCGGGGTCCGGGGCGAGGCGGAGTTCCGCCGCGCCGTGGACGTGGTGATCGCCTCCCGGGAGCAGGCGGCGGCCGCATCGGAGGCGCTGACCGGGCGGGAGCCGCTGGCCGTCCTCGTCCAGCCGCTCCTGTCGGCGCGGTGTGGTGGCGTGCTGTTCGGCATCGACCCGGTGTCGGGCCGGGAGGACCGGCTGGTCGTGGCCGCGGTGACGGGCGGCCCGGACCGGCTGGTCAGCGGGGAGGTCGACGGCAGCCGCTACGAGCTCCACCCCGACGGACGACGGGTCGCGGTCAGCACGGGCGACGGCGGTGCGCGGCTGCACCGCCGGCAGCTGCGCCAGCTGGCGCAGCTGGCGGCCGGCACGGCCGAGCTGTTCGGCGGCCCGCAGGACGTCGAGTGGGGGTACGGGGACGACGGCCGGCTGCGGCTGCTGCAGAGCCGGCCGGTCACCGCGGAGCCCCGGGGGCGACCGCAGGGGCCGGTGCTGGGTCCCGGGCCGGTCACCGAGACCTTCCCCGAACCGCTGCAGCCCCTCGAGGTGGACCTGTGGGTCACCCCGCTGCGGGAGGCGCTGGGGCGCGCCCTGGTGCTGGCCGGCACGGCTCCCGCGGCCGCGGTCGACGCCTCGCCGCTGGTGCCGGTCGTGGCCGGCCGGGTGGCCGTCGACCTGGACCTGCTCGAGCCCCGCGGCGGGTCCCCGAGCCTGTGGGAGCGGCTGGACCCACGGCCGCGGCTCCGGCGACTGCACGCGTCCTGGCGGGTGGGTCGGCTGCGGTCCGCCCTCCCTGCGCTGGCCCGGGACGTGGTGGACGCCGCCGACGCCGCGCTGGTCGAGGTGCCGGGGCTCGCCGATCTCGACGACCGTCAGCTGGTGGCGCTGCTGCACCGGCTGCGACCGGCCCTGACCGCCGTCCACGCCCACGAGCTCCTGGTCGGGCTGCTGGTCGACCCGCAGGCGCCACGCACCACGGGGGCCACCACGGCCCTCCGCGTGCTGGCGAACGCCCGCCGCGCCGGGCTCACCGACGCGGAGATCGTCGCCGAGCACCCGGTGGTGCTCGCCCTGGCGGCGCCCCAGGTCGGCCCCCGGCCCACCCTGCCGCCCGGCGTCCAGGCCCCCGAGGCCGGTCCGCCCGGCGACGAGACCGAGCCCGGCGTCCTCCGGGAGGCACTGCGGCTGCGGGCGCGCTGGCTGCAGGAGGCGGGAGCCCGGGCGGCCTGGGTGCTGGCCGAGCGGCTCACCGCGGCGGGACGGCTGCCCCGGCCGGACGACGTCCGCGGCGTGGGGCTCGACGAGCTCACCGCCGCGGTGACCGACGACGCCGCACCGCTCACCGCCCGGCCGGTCGTCCCCGGCGAGCCGCTGCCGGCCCGGTTCCGGCTGAGCGACACCGGTCACCCGGTCCCGGTCGGTGGCGGCACGGGCGCCACCGGCGCGGGTGGCGGCACCGGGACCGGCCCGGTGCACCAGGGCGCCGACCCGCCGGAGGGCGCAGTGCTCGTCGTCCGCACCCTGGACCCGGGCCTCGCACCCCTGCTCCCCCGGCTGGCCGGCCTGGTCGCCGAGACCGGCAGCGTCCTGGCGCACCTGGCCATCCTGGCCCGCGAGTCGGGGGTGCCCACCGCCGTCGGGGTGTCCGACGCGCTGGACCGGTTCCCCCCGGGGACGGTCGTCCGCGTCGACGGCGCCACCGGGCAGGTCGATCGGCAGGAGGAGTCGTGAAGAAGCTGAGCTGGGCCCTGGCCGTCGTCACGCTGCTGGCGTCCGGCGGCTACGTGCTGGTCTACGTCTACCGGTGGGAGTGGCACCGCGCCCAGCTGGTCGGCATCCTCTTCCTCGCCGCGCTGGTGGGCATGTGCACGGCGGTGGTGCTGCGCCGGCTCAACCGGCTCGAGGCGGCGACCCGCAGCCACCCCCCGACCGGGCACCGGCCCGACCCGCTGCAACGGCTGCGGGCCGCGCCGATGGAGTCGCCGACCTTCCGCTGGCTGCGGCCACAGGACCTGGACGGCGCGCACATCTTCATCCCGGTCCTGCTCGGGGGCGGCGTGCTCGTCTCCGGCGTCGCCTGGCTGGTGGAACGGCTGGCGGGTGCCTCGGCGAGAGCGGGCGTGGAGGAGGAGCTCGCCGCCTCGCTGCGTGACATCGCCTTCCCGGACGAGCCGCTGGTGCCCTCGCGCGCCGAGGGGCTCGCCGGCCCCGCCCGCAGCGGGGACCCGGCGGTGCGGCTGCTGCTGGGCCCCTCGGCGGTGGGCAGACCGCGGTGAGGCGGGTGCTGCTCTGGCTGGGCCTCGCGGCCGTGGTCACCGTGGGGCTGCTGCTGCTGCGGGCGGAGTTGATGACGGTGGATCTCGACGAAGCGGAGGGGTCGTTCACCGACGTCGTCGTCGCCGCACAGGTCACGCAGGAGGACGACCCGGCTGCTGTCCGGGAGGAGATGACCCGCGGCCTGGTGAGCACCTGCCGGCTGCTGGTGAACGCCGACGTGGTCGCCGAGTCCTTCCGGACGGTGGCGGACGGCGTGTTCGCCTTCCGCCTGCGGCCGGGGCTGGACGAGTTCGAGCGGCGCGAGCTGCGCGGGTGCCTGTCCGACACCCGGGTGCAGCACCTCCTGGTCGACGTCCGGCACCTGGAGACCGTCACCCCCGCCGCCGGGGCGGGGTCCCGCGACGGGTGACACGCCGAGACCCGGCGGTGCCGGAACACCCGGGCGCGCACGGGTCGTTGTGCCAGGTGCCGCCCACCCGAGCTCCCGGAGGTAGACCGCGTCGTGCCCCAGCTCAGTCGCAGACAGTTGCTCGCCGCCGGACTGGGGGTCGCCGGGTCGCTCGCCGGTGGAGGGCTGAGCAGCCAGCTGTGGTCGACGCTCGGGCGCGAGGACCTGGTGCCCGGGGAGATGCACCGCCTCACGCTCCCGGCGGCGGCCTGGTCGCAGCGCCCGGACCAGCTGACGTTCGCGGCCGTCGGGGACACCGGCAGTGGTGGGCGCCAGGCGATGGCCGTCGCCGAGCGGATGGCGCACGGGTACCAGAGCTCGCCGTACGGCCTGGTCACGCACCTGGGCGACCTCTGCTACTACGGCTCCGTCGAGGACCGGTTCGACGACGTGTTCACCCGGCCCATGCGCCCGCTCATCGACGCCGGCGTCCGGTTCGAGCTCGCCATCGGCAACCACGACGGCGCCCTGCACCACAGCGACGCGAGCCTGGCCGAGATCGACGCCGAGCTGCGCCTGCTGGGCACCCCGGCGCGCAACTACACGACCAGCCACGGACCGGTCGACTTCTTCTACCTGGACTCCAGCGCGCCCGGGCTGTTCGGTGCGGACGCGCCCGCGCAGCTGGAGTGGCTCGACGACGCCCTGGCCAGTTCGGCCAACCAGTGGAAGGTCGTCTGCATGCACCACCCGGTCTACTCCTCGGGCTCCCACGGCAACACCCCGGGCGCGCAGGAGGCGATCGAGCCGATCCTCGCCCGCCGGGCCGTCGACCTGGTGCTCACCGGCCACGACCACCACTACGAGCGGAGCCGCCCGGTGCACGGGGTCACCCACGTGGTCAGCGGTGGCGGGTGCAAGACCACCCCGGTGAGCCGCGGCGACACCACCGTCGCCGCCGCCTCCGCCCTCCAGTACCTGCACGTGGACGTCGCCGGTGACCGGCTCACCGGCCGGGCGGTCCGGGCCGACGGGCGCGTGCTCGACCGGTTCGAGCTGCGCGCCCGGGAGGGCCGATGACCCGGCACGGCGCGCTCGTCGCGGGGTACGCCGTCCTGGTGCTGGGCGCGGTCCTGGCGCCCGCGCTGGCGGTCCGGGCAGCCGGCGGCCGAGGTGGTGTGGGCATCGCGACCGACGGGGACCTCGTCGTCGTCAGCGGCGTGGTCGGGCTGGTCGCCGCCGCGTGGGCCTGCCGGCGGCTGCTCACCCACCGGCGACGCGGCCACGCGGCGGCGGACCGGTGGCTGGCCGCCGTGCTGGCGCTCGGCGTGCTGGCCGTGGGCGCTGCGGGTCTCCCCGCCCTGGCACTGCACGCCGCGGCGAACCTCCCAGCGACGCTGACCGAGCAGGCCTGGCTCGCACCGACGACGTGGGGCGCCGCCCTGGTGACCGCGACGCTGGCCGCGGCGGCGGCCGACCGGGGGTTGCTCCGCTGGCTCACCGCCGGCCACCCGGCGTCCCGGGACGCCCGGACCGAGCGGGTCCGGGCCACGTCTGCCGGCAGGTAGCCGGCCCCTCGTCAGCGTTCCAGCAGCGTCTCGAAGGTCCGTCCGCCGTCCGAGGACTCCAGCAGGGCCTCGGTGGTGGCGACGACGACGCGCGCCTCCCCGCCGTCCGACGTCGCCGTCACCGCCTCGGGCGCCGAACCCAGCTGGGCCACCTCCTGCCAGGTCATGCCCCGGTCGGCGGTGACCCAGACGGCGCCGGCCGGCGTGGCGCCGACGGCCTCCCGTTCGTCGATCCAGGTGACCACCTGCAGGAGGGGCGCCCCCTCGACGAGCGACCACGAGGACGCCGCATCGGTGGAGCGGAGCAGGCCCTGCTCGGTGGTCGCGAGCACCTGTGTCCCGTCCGGGGACGCCGCGAGCGTGTGCGGCTCGGCGGGGATGGAGAGCGGCTCCCAGGTCCGGCCGTCGCCGCTGGACAGCAGCGAGCCGTCGAAGCCGAGGACCCCGGCGTCGCTCACCGTCAGGCCGTGGAAGTCGGACTCCGCCTGCCGGGACAGCGGCGACCAGGTGCGACCGGCGTCGGTGGTCTCGATCAGACCGACCGGGTTCGGCAGGTCGGAGTGCAGGCCCGGGTGCCCGGAGGCCAGGTAGTGGTCGGGGCCGACGACGGCGAAGCCCATCAGGTCGATCGTCGGCCCGACCGGGGTGACGGCTCCGTCGGCGACCTGCACCAGGCCCTCGTGGGTCGCCACCAGCACCGAGCCGCTGCCCGGGTCGATGCCGACGCCGTGCACGTGGCTGGTCGGCAGCTGTCCGGACGCGGGGACGGTGTCCGGCGCCCGGTCGGAGCCGGAGGACGAGCACCCGGCCAGGACGGCGACGAGGAGCAGCGGGACGGGGGCGGCGGACGACCACCGCGGGGCGGGAGGACGGCGGGCAGGGCGGCGCAGGACGGACATCGGGTCTCCTGAGATCAGGGGAGGAACAGGCCGGACGGTGAGCAGGGCGGGGACGGCGGACCCAGCCGCCGTCCCCGCCCCGGAGGGCTCAGCCGCCGAGCTCGTCGAGCAGGCGCTGCATCTCCTCGATCTCCTGTGTCTGGGTCTCGACGATCAGCCGGGCCAGGTCGACGGCCTCGTCGTCCTGCCCCTCCTCGAGCTCCGTCCCAGCCATGACGACGGCGCCGTCGTGGTGCTCGACCATCGACTGCAGCCACATCCGGTCGAAGTCGGCGCCGGCGGGGGGCATGTCGGCCATGTCCATCCCGTCCATGTCCATGTCGCCGTGGCCGCTGCCGCCGTGGTCCATGCCGGCCGTGTCGTCCGCGGCGATCGGCTGACCCCACTGCTCCAGCCACCCGGTCATGAGGTCGATCTCCGGGTCCTGCCCGGCCTCGATCCGCTCGGCCAGGTCGCGGACCCGCGGGTCCTGGGCACGGTCGACGGCCACCTCGGCCATCGTCAGGGCGCCCTCGTGGTGCGGGATCATGCCCTGCGCGAACGCGACGTCCGCGTCGTTGAACCCCTCGGCCGGGGCCGTGGCGCGGCCTGCGTCGACGGCGGGGCCGTCCTCGCCGGCGCAGCCGGTGAGGACGACGGCGCCGGCGATGAGCCCGCCGGTCAGGCGGGCGAGTCGTGCGGTGGTGCGGGTCATCGAGATGTCTCCTGTCTACCTGCGGATGAGGGCATGCCTGAGGGCCCCGTCCCAGCACGGGTGCTGGGACGGGGCGGGCACTCGGCCTAGATCCGCAGGAGACAGAGGGACGCGAGGTCCGGCGCCGGGGCGGGCCGGAGGAGGTGCCGGAGCCTCCGCACCGACGGCGGCGGCCCCCGCAGCGAGAGGGTGGTCCGCCCGCGCAGCAGGACCGCGACGCCCAGGGAGGTCAGCGCGGTGAACAGCACCGAGAGGCACACCGTCCAGACGTCCGCTCCGTGGGCGGGCATGCCGTGCGGAGCGGCGTCCTGGTGCGTGGACGCGGGTGTGGTGACGTGGTGCATGCCGTCGGCCGTGGAGGCGGCGGCGCCGTGGTGGGAGTCGGACGGGGCGACTGCGGCCGGCGGGGTGGAGGTCGAGTCGACGACCCCGCCCATGCACTGCACGCCGTGCATGGCCAGCACGGCCGCCACCGCGAGCAGCGCCCAGATCCGCCGCCCTCGCATGACACCCCCCGGTTCAGCCCGCCGTCGCGGACCTGCCCGGCGGTCCGTCGACGCGTCCGAAGGTACCTGCGCTGACCAAGGTGGTCGGGCCCGCTGGTGCGCGCAGGCACCGACCGACCGGGACGCCCGCCGCGCGCGCCTCCCTACCGCTGGGCCCGGTCCAGGCCCCGGCCCAGGTCGCGGCCGAGGACGGCGCCGAGTGCCGCGGCCAGCCAGTCGGCGGCCTGCTGCTCCGACGGGGGTGAGGACGGGTACCGGGCGGCGACGTACCCGTCCGGGCGGACGAGCAGGACGCCGCCGTCCTCGATCTCCCGCAGGTCGGCCCAGGTGCCGTACGGGTCCTCGACGGGCTGACCCGGCCCGATCGAGACGGTGGTGAGCGACAGCCCGGCCTCCTCGCCGAGGGTGTCGGCAGCCGCGAGCCACGCCGCTCCGCCGATGCCGGTGAGCACGCTGAACCGGCCGCGGCCGACGAGGTCGAGGGTGGAGGTCCGCACGCCGCCCCGGGTCACCCAGGTGTGCGGGAGCTTGGCGCCGGGCCAGGTGGTGGGCTGCGCGTACAGCTCCGGGTCCCGGCGGTACTCGGGCATCGGCGTCCCGTCGGGGACCACCGCGGAGCTGGCGTACCGCTGGTTGTGCTCGACGCCGTGGGCGTCGAACTCGTAGGCCTTGTAGGCGATGGCCTCCCGGACGGCGGCCCGGATCTTCTCGCCCTCCGCGCCCGGCGCCTTCCACAGTGCGAGCTGGCGTTCGAGTGCGTCGGCCTCCGTGTGCTCGAGGTCGAGGGCGCTCAGGATCTTCCCGGTGTCGGCGATGCTCTGGTTGGCCCGCTCGACGATCTGCCGGGCGATCGGTGCCCGCTCGGCGTCGTAGGTCTCCAGCAGCGACGGGTCCGCCGTCCCGGCCACCACGTGGGCGAGCTTCCAGGCCAGGTTGTAGGAGTCCTGGATGGAGGTGTTGGACCCCAGGCCGTTGGTCGGCGGGTGCCGGTGGACGGCGTCGCCGGCGCAGAAGACCCGGCCCTGGGCGATCGTCGTGGCGAAGTGGTGGTTCACCGTCCACGGCGAGCTCGACTTCACCCGCATCTCGAAGTCGTCGCTGCCGACCAGCGCGACCGCGAGCTCCCGGACGAACTCGTCGCTGAGGTCGGGTGGGCCGGCGGCCACCTCGTAGCCCCACATGAGCATCCACTCGGTCCAGGGCTTGATCATCCGGAGCACGCCGAGGCCGACGCCCTCCTTCTCCGCGCCGGGCTGCAGCATCCAGTAGAGGACCGACGGCCGGTGCGCGACGAAGCGGGAGAGGTCGGCCTCGAAGACGATGCTCAGCGCGCCCCCGACGGCGCCCGGGCCCTCGAAGGGCAGGTCGAGGTCGGCGGCCACCTGGCTGCGTGCGCCGTCGGCCCCGACCAGGTACTTCGAGCGGACGGTGTAGGTCAGCCCGGTCAGCCGGTCCTGCAGCGTGGTCGTGACGCCGTCGTCGTCCTGGACGTGGGAGACGTAGCTCGTGTCGAACCGGACCCGCGCCCCGCGCTCCTGGGCGGCCTGCACCATGATCGGCTCGGTGATCGTCTGCGGCGCGTCGAGCATCGCGCACGGGCTCTGCAGCTCGTAGTCGGCGTGCCGGACCGTGTCGGTGCCCCAGGAGGGGATCCGGCCGAGCTCCTCCCCCGCGAGGCTGGTGCAGAAGGTGGTGTTGCCCATCGACTCCCAGGGCGTCGCCTCCTGCAGGAGCCGCTCCTCCAGGCCGACGTCGCGCAGCACCTCCACCGTGCGCTGGTTGGTGATGTGCGCCCGCGGGGTGTCGGACAGCCGGCCGTACTTGGTGACCAGCAGCGTCGACGTCCCGTAGGTGGCGAGGAGCAGCGCGGCCGACGCCCCCGCCGGGCCGGAGCCGACGACCAGGACGTCGGTGGTGACGGCGGGCTCAGCCGGGGTCGAGGCCTGCGGTGCTGACGGCGTCATCGAGTTCCTCCCTCGGATGGACCACAGCCACGGTGGTCACCCGCGACTGTGCCACGCATCACAGGTCGGTGGTTGAGAGCGCGACCTCTTGGACTCCGACGGTGCGCCGAAGAGTCCGACACGAGCGGTGCACGACCCGGGAGCAACCCGTTGACGTCGCGACGGGTGCGGCAGGACGATCCACGGCAGGAACTGAGACACGACGAAGGGTGCAGTCGTGCTGCGCATCGTCTCCCGGTCAGCCGTCGTCCTCTCCGCGATCACGCTCGTCCTCATCGGTGGCACGTCGGCGGCCGGTGCGACGACACACGAGCCTGCCGCGACGCAGGCGGCATCCGCGCAACGAGTCCACGCGGCAGGGGCCTTCACCGCTGCCATCGACTTCTCCAGCCTGGAGACACGGGACGTCAGCACGAGCACGTGCCTGTTCCAGGTCGAGGGCACCCTCACGTTCACCGGCACGCTCGACGGCGTGGCCAGCGGGACGACCACGGCGCTCATCGACGCGCCCTGCCTCGAGGCGTTGAGCTCCCCGCCCGGCACGTTCCGGGACGTCTTCAGGTTCGACGGCGACTTCACCGGCACGGTCGACGGGGTACCTGCGACCGGGGACCTCAGGTACGCCGGCATCACCCGGCCCGGCGGCGCGATCGACGCCACCATCATCCTGCGCGCAGAGCAGGCCAGGGCTCAGCTGCGCACGGTCGACGCCCAGGTCGGCGTCGGTGGGACGTATCGCGGAGTGGCCGTGACCAAGGGCTGACCACCCTCCATCCGACACCGCGCGCCTCTGCCGTTGGTCAGGGCACTGGCCGCCGGGTGTCCGGCCCGGACGACGGAGGTGACGCGGTGCAGGACGGCGTCCTGATCGTGGGAGCGAAGCTGTTCGACGGGGAGCGGTTCCTGCCCCGCGGGTGCGTGCTGGTCGTCGAGGGACGCATCGCCGCAGTCGACGCGCGGTTGACCGCGCCGGCCGGTGTACCGGTGGTCGATGCCCGCGGCGGCACCCTCCTGCCCGGCCTGACCGACGCACACGTGCACGTCTTCCCCGGCGCACTCCACGCGGCGCTGAGGGTTGGGGTCACCACGGAACTGGACATGTTCGCCGACCCCGCCCTCGTGACGACGTTGGTGCAGCAGGCCGCCGCCGACCCGACCGCGGCGGACCTCCGCTCAGCCGGCATCGGCGCGACCGCACCCGGTGGGCATCCGACCCGGCTGGTCGCACAGGGCCTCCTGCCGCCGTTCCCCACGCTCGAGGGGCCCGCGGACGCCGACGCCTTCGTCGCGGCCCGGGTCGCCGAGGGATCGCACTACCTGAAGGTGGTCCTCGAGGACGGCACCACCACCGGACATGCCGTGCCGACGCTGACCGCCGACACGGTCCAGGCTCTGGTCGCTGCGGCGCACGCACACGGCCTGCTCGTCGTCGCACACGCGCTCACCCAGGCCCACGCGAGGCTCGCCGTCGACGCGGGGGTCGACGGCCTGGCCCACCTGTTCCTCGACGAGCCGCTCGCCACGGAACTGCTGGACGCCATGGTGGACCGCGGCGTGTTCGTCATCCCCACGCTCACCTCGCTCGCTGCCCGCTCGGGCCACGACCGCGGTCGCGCACTGGCCGCCGATCCCCACCTCGGGCCCGCCCTGGACCCGCGACAGAAGGCCATGCTGACGATGGACTTCCCGACCGGGCCGGGCGCCCGCGCCGACCTGGACCTCGCCCTGTCGGCGGTCGCCCAGCTGCACGGTGCAGGCGTGCCCCTGCTCACCGGGACCGACGCATCGAGCCCGGGCACCGCCCACGGCGCCAGCCTGCACGACGAACTGGACCTGTTCGCGCAGGCCGGCGTCTCCCCGGCGGCGACCCTGGCCGCCGCGACCAGTGCTCCCGCCGCGACCTTCGCCCTGACCGACCGAGGCCGCATCGCGCCGGGCCTGCGTGCCGACCTCGTCCTGGTCCAGGGCGACCCCGAGCACGACATCACCCGGACCCGGACCATCGAACAGGTGTGGCGCGCCGGCCACTCGGCACCGCGCTCACCGATCGCCGAGTGACCCGGGATCGCGGGCTGACCACGGTCGAGGGCTCGATGACGCGACCGACAAGTGGCGACGACGGACACCAGCCGATCGGCCGGTGCTGCCGTGTCACCCGCGAGTCGCCAGGACGGTCGTGGCCCGCACGGCGAGGAGCTGACGGCGGGGGTCAGGACGCCGGCAGCCGGGGGGCCAGGAAGCGGGCCGTCCGGCTCTCCGCGGCGGCGGCCACCAGCTCGGGCGGGCCGGCGGCCACGATGCGACCGCCCTGGTCGCCCGCCCCGGGGCCCAGGTCGATGACCCAGTCGGCGCCCGCGACGACGTCCATGTCGTGCTCGACCACCACCACGGTGTTGCCGGCGTCGACGAGCTGGTGCAGGTGGCGCACCAGCAGCTCCACGTCGGCGGGGTGCAAGCCGGTGGTCGGCTCGTCCAGGACGTAGAGGGTGTGCCCGCGGCGGGCCCGCTGCAGCTCGCTGGCCAGCTTCACCCGCTGCGCCTCACCACCGGACAGCTCCGTCGCCGGCTGGCCGAGGCGCAGGTACCCCAGGCCCACCTCCTGCAGCACCCGCAGGCTGGTGGCCACCGACGGCAGGTCGGCGAGGAAGTCCGCCGCCGCCTCCACGGTCAGGTCGAGCACCTCGGCGATGTTCTTGCCGCGGTGGGTCACCTGCAGCGTCTCCGGGTCGTACCGCGCGCCGGAGCAGGTCGGGCAGGGCGAGTAGGTGCTGGGCAGGAACAGCAGCTCCACGGTGACGAACCCCTCGCCCTGGCAGGTCGGGCAGCGCCCCTCGGCCACGTTGAAGGAGAACCGCCCGGCGCTGTAGCCGCGCGCCCGCGCCTCGTCGGTACCGGCGAACAGCTTGCGCACCGCGTCGAAAAGGCCTGTGTAGGTGGCCAGGTTCGACCGCGGGGTGCGCCCGATGGGCTTTTGGTCGACCCGCACCAGCCGGTCGACGGCGTTCAGGCCCTCGACCCGCATCGACGTCCCGTCGGTGTCCTGGACGTCGTCGTCGGCGTCGTCGTCGGCGTCGTCCGGTTCGGCCGGGGAGGCCGCCGGCGAGCCGACGTGCCGGGCGACGGCGTCGGTGAGGACCTGGCTGACCAGGGTCGACTTCCCCGAGCCGGAGACGCCCGTGACCGCGGTGAAGACGCCCAGTGGGACGTCGGCGTCCACGTCGCGCAGGTTGTGCCGGTCGATGCCGCGCAGCCGCAGCTGCCCGGAGGGCTGCCGCCGCGGCCGGCTGGGCACGGGTCCCCGATCGAAGAGGAAGCGCCGGGTCACCGACTCCTCGACCTCGGCCAGGCCGGCGACCGGACCGCTGTACAGCACCCGGCCGCCGCGCTCACCGGAGTGCGGGCCGACGTCGACGATCCAGTCCGCCCTGCGGGCCAGCCCCATGTCGTGCTCGATCACGAACAACGAGTTGCCGGCCGCGGTGAGCTGGTCGAGCACCGCCAGCAGCGGTTCGGCGTCGGCCGGGTGCAGCCCCGCCGACGGCTCGTCCAGCACGTAGACCACGCCGAACAGCCCGGACCGCAGCTGGGTGGCGATCCGCAGCCGCTGCAGCTCGCCCGGGGAGAGCGTCGGGGTGGTCCGGTCCAGGCTGAGGTAGCCCAGGCCCAGGCGGGTGAGCACCTCGATCCGGGCGACGAGGTCAGCGGCGATGCGCACCGCGACGTCGGTGGTCTCCCCCGAGTCCGCCGCCGCCCATGCGGCGGTGGTGCCGCGTGCCTGCGCGGCCGCCCGGAACGTCTCGACCAGCGCGGACAGCGGCAGCCGGGCCAGTTCGGCGATGCTCTGGCCGGCGAAGGTGACGGCCAGCGACTCGGGCCGGAGCCGGCTGCCGCCGCACACCGGGCAGGGTGAGGTGCGGACGTAGCGAAGCACCCGCTGGCGCAGAGTCGGGCTCTTGGAGTTCGCCAGGGTGTGCAGCACCAGGGCCCGCGCGCCGGTGTACCTGCCCTGGTAGTCCCGCTGCACCTGGCCCACCCCGCGGACCGGGTGCACGGTGACCTCGGGCTGCTCGTCGGTGAACAGGATCCAGTCGCGCTCGGCCTGCGGCAGGTCCCGCCACGGCCGGTCGATGTCGTGCCCGAGCTCGACGAGGATGTCGCGCAGGTTCTTGCCGTGCCAGGCGCCCGGCCAGGCGGCGATCGCGCCGTCCCGGATGCTCAGCGACGGGTCGGGCACGAGGGAGTCCTCGGTGACCTGGTGGACCCGGCCGAGGCCCGAGCACTCGCGGCAGGCCCCCGCGGACGTGTTCGGCGAGAAGGCGTCGGAGTCCAGCCGCTCGGTCGTCCCGGGCGGGTACGTGCCCGCGCGGGAGAACAGCATGCGCAGCGAGTTGGACAGCGTCGTCACGGTCCCGACGGTGGAGCGGCTGCTGGGCGCGCCCCGGCTCTGCTGCAACGCCACGGCGGGCGGCAGCCCGGTGATCTCGTCGACGGCCGGAGCGCCGACCTGCTGGATGAGCCGACGGGCGTACGGGGCGACGGACTCGAAGTACCGGCGCTGCGCCTCCGCGTAGATCGTGCCGAACGCCAGGGACGACTTCCCGGAGCCGGAGACGCCGGTGAAGACGACCATCGCGTCCCGGGGCACCTCGACGTCGACGTTGCGCAGGTTGTGCTCGCGGGAGCCGCGGACCCGGACGCAGGAGTCCACCGGCAGGGCAGCGGGCGGGCCGGACTCGTCGATCACGGTCACCAGCCTGACGCCGGCTCACGCTGGGGCCGCGCGCGGGGCACCGGCACCGATGCGCTCCGGCTATTCGCCCAGCGTGTGCGCAGCCTCGGCGATGTCGCTCGCGGTGAGCGTCGACACGTCGGCACGGTCGAGCGCATCCACGCTCTGGCCTGCGTCGCGCGTCAGCCGCAGCGCCTGGCGGTTGAGCGCCTGCTCGAACAGCGTGCGGGCGAAACGCGCGTTACCTGACTCCTGATCCGAGGTGAGGCCGCCAAGGGTGCGGCGAAGGGTCACCTCGGCGCCGGCCTCCAGCACGTACTCGTGCTGGGCCAGGACGTTGGTGAAGATCGCTTCGAGCTCGTCCGTCGAGTAGTCGGGGAACTCGATCTCGCGGGCGAATCGTGAGCGGAGGCCGGGGTTCGAGAGCAGGAACTGCTCCATCAGCCGGGGATAGCCGGCCACGATCACCACCAGGCGGTGGCGGTGGTCCTCCATGCGCTTGAGCAGGACCTCGATCGCCTCCGGCCCGAAGTCCAGCCGGCCGTCGCCCTCCGGGGACAGCGAGTACGCCTCGTCGATGAAGAGGACGCCGTCGAGTGCCCGCCGGATCACGCGGTCGGTCTTGATCGCGGTCGCACCGACGTACTGCCCGACCAGAGCGGCCCGATCGACCTCCACGAGGTGGCCCTTCTGCAGCAGGCCGACCGCCCGGTACATCTCGGCCAGGAGCCGCGCCACCGTGGTCTTGCCCGTGCCCGGGTTGCCGAGGAACACGAGGTGCTGGGACGTCGCCGCATCGGGCAGCCCGTGCGCCTTGCGGCGCGCCTGCACCTGCAGGAAGGCGACGAGCGCCCGCACCTGTTCCTTCACCGCCTCCAGGCCGACCAGCCCATCGAGCTCCGCCTGCACCACGGACAGCGGCCGAGCCGGCCCTGGGCGACCGCCGAAGAGGTCGCTCACCAGGTCGTCCACGCCCCGCAGACCGGGCCGCGGGAGCTGATCGCTGAGTCGACCGACGGTCTCGCGGAGGTCGTCCAGTGGCTTGCGGTTGGACGCCATGCCGCGAGCCTAAGCGCCCCGGAGACGGAGCCCGTGGTGAGTCGCCGCCCAGCGACAGCGATGGACGGACTACAGAGCACCCCCGACTACCGGTGAGGAGCGCATCGAACTTCCTGTCGGAGAAACAGGAAAGCCCCGACCAGCGACGATTGCTGGTCAGGGCCTCATGTGGCTCCCCCGATAGGACTTGAACCTATAACCCTGCGATTTGATCTTGACCTAGTTGATCAACAGCGATGGTCTGCAAAAAGGCGCGATGACTAGCACAAATCATGTTGGTCCACGTTGAGTGGATGAGCTCGTCTCAGTACGTTCTCGATGAGTAAGCGATGCCTCACCGGCCCGATTGATTGCGTGATCGGGCGTCCGTCCGCTCCGGGCGCGCCGTTCCTGTCGACGCCCATCGCCAGCAGCAGGCCCCCGGATCTCACGCCGAGTCGGTTCGGCCCCGGCGACCGCTCCACGGCCACGTCCGGGTCGATGAGCGGAAAGGAGGACTCGTTTCGCGGCGAGCCGCAGGCGCGCGACCAGTCCTCGATCCAGCGGATGTGACCGGCTGGGGCCGGCGAGGAACGCGACGATTCGCCCGTCGGCCGCATCTGTCGCGGTCAGCCAGGGTCGGAGGCGGCACGTCTGGCCGCCCAGCTCCACGATCCGGCCGACCTGTGGCAGCACGTCGAGCTGGTCGAGCTGCTGGACGTGGCCGGCGAGATTGACCTGTAGAAGGTCGCCGAAGCCGTTTCCGCGCTGGGCGACAGCAAGCCCTACCTTCTGAAGCCGCCGCCGCCCACCCGAGGCTTCGCGCAGGACCGCCGGGCGGCCGGCGATCAGGGCAGCGGCGTCACCTGGGGAGGCGTCTTGCGCGGGCATGAGTAAGGGCGTCCGGTGCAACCGGTGGGGCCATCGTGTCCGTCGTGGCTCGATGACCCCCTCTGTGATTGCGTACATGCGCGCCTGACGCGCGCGCGCGGGCGGTCGCGGCAGAATTCGACGCCGTACCGGACCGGAGGCGCGCCGTCGTGAATTTACTTGCTACAGTTCTTCCGGGTGTTCGACAATTGCGCACCCCTGCCACCGTAGGGGCGCTGTGGGTCGCCGTTATCTGCGTGATCGCCGTGCCGCGGTGGGACAGGCTGCGAGTCAACGCTGGCCTGGCTCAGGTGCAGGCGCTTGTGGACACATTTCCGCAAACCATAGCGATAGCCGCCCTGGTCTTGAGCACTTATCTTATTGGCTGCATTGCCACACCCTTGCAGTTGGCACTCGGGCGTCGCTTAATTGCCTTGGGCTTCGCCACTATCGACCCGTCCAGGCAGCACAACGCTCGTGGTATTCGTGGTCGAGTGCAGCGACTAGGTTACCGACTCCACGATCACATGGCAGAGGATCCACATTCTGTGACAATGCCGCTTGAGAGCGCGATGACTGCCAGCTTCGCGCAGGCGGGAGCGCCGGCCCTAGCGTGTCAGGTGGTCCCCTTTCATTACGTGCTCGAAAGCCTAGAGTCGGCCGCGGTCCAGTTGTGTGAGAAGGTTCCTCTCCAAGCCGAGGAGTACGACCGCCTGAAGTCTGAGTCGGAGTTTCGCGGCGGAGTCGCCCTCCCGTTAGGCGTCCTCATTGGCTTAATGTCTGCACCGATCTCACTGTTATTGCTTCCGGTCGCGGTGGCACTGCCCCTCGGGCTCATTTTTCAATCACACCAGCTGCGTCAGCAGTCAAGAAAACTGTTGGCAGTATGCCTGAATCTGGGCTATGCGCGCTCGCCGCTCCTTGACGGACTCGTCGCGGCGGTAAAGCGCATGAAGCTACCCGAGGACGCCTCGTCAGGCACTTGGTCAGCCGCTATCGCTCTGGCTGCTACATATCTAGGCGACTGGGAGATGTCGACGCAGATGAAGCACGAGTTCTATCCCGGGCTGTCCGCAGAGGAGCCCAAGAACGTCCAAGACTTCCTCGACTTCCTCATGGCCCACGAACCTGACGGCGTGTGGCTAGACGTGCAGGAATTGCGAAAGTTGGGCAGGGAGGTAAACGATATGTACCCGACCGAGCCTGAGCCCGTGGCATAAGTTGCGGGCAGCCGTTCCACTTGCTGCGGTCTACAGGCCCGGCGCTGGAGCCGTGGCTAGCGCGCCAGTGGCGCACCTTAAAATCCGTGGCCCGAGCAATCACCCCTACCAACACCGGGGCTGACCTCCTTCGGAGCCAGCGCGCATGATTCTTACCGCCGGCACCGCCGGCCCCCTCGTCACCCCGAGCAGGTCGAAGACCTCCTCATCAAGCCAGTCCTGGCCGCCTCCGTGGCGCTCAACCCGCTGTGCTCGCGGGTGCTGACTTCGTCACCAACCCGGTGACGGCGCTGGTGCTGGCCAACCTGAAGGAAGCCACCGGGTCGGGCAAACCACTGCTGTCCCCTGACCCGACCCCGGCGACCCGGCGGGTGATCTTCGGAGTGCCGCTGCCAACCTCCCCGGAGGCCCCGGTCGGGACGATCTGGGGACTGCCCGCCGACCGGGTGGTGACCGCCGTCCAGCGCAACGCTGAGGTCAAGGCCGACCGGTCGGTGTTCTTCACCAGCGACCGGGTCGCCGTGCGGCGACCTGCCGGGTCGGCTTTGGCTCCCCGCACACTGCCGGCTCTGGTGCGGATCCGGCTCGCCGCGACCTGACGGGTCCACACCGGGGAACGCGTAAACCTTACCGGGATTCCGCCTCGCGGGTGCTACCCATGACATCTACTGCCGTGAAGCACGGTCACGGAGTTGCAGGCCAAAGGAATCGTGTGGGGCGATCGGGTCACTCATGCCCGCACGAGTAGCGGCCTTCACATCACGAGTCCCGACCACCGTGCACATGCGAGAGCGCTCGGCGGCATCACTGATCACCCGATTCCGCGGAGCGCTCTCATGTCAGGAGGATCCGTAGGCCGTGTCGACGTTTTGCACTTCGATCCTGAACCGGCCGCCAGGGTGTAGGTAACCAATCGCATCGCGCAACTTGTCGCGGTGTGCCCTGAGGTCCCGCTCCCAATCCTCTCGACTTCTCACCTCCATGGACTCGTCGTTCACGTACACGGGCACTCGGCCACCAGCAATCTGTAACTCATACTCGTCGTATTTAATTGGGTTTTGCAGGCCGCCTGTCACGAAGGAACACCCTTGCGGACCGGCGGCTATGGACCAAGTGAGTCCAGGCATGCCGTGAGCCGTAGCGACGAGACTGCCCGGACTATGCGGTTGGAGTGACCAACAGAATGTTGAAAGCCCATGTCCTATCGACGGCAGCTCGAAGGACTCCTCGTCTGGCATCGACGATGCCAGCAGATACTCAGGAACGAGGTCGTCATCATGCTCGTGAAGTAGCGCCTCCAAGGCTCGAAGGATGAAGGCTCCCGAGAAGCAGGAGTCGAGCATGACCGCGATACGTAGGCGCTCCGTCCCAGGTGCGGCACGACGAATCTCGAGGCAGAAGTCTAGAAAGTCGTCGGGAGTCAGGAAGGTGTCGTTCGCGAGACACAGCGCGCCGTCTCCCTCACGGCCATGCCCAGAGAAACAGAAGTTGAGCAACCCGCCGTCGAAGTTCAGGTCGTTATACGCCTCGGTCTTAAAATACTGCTGGATCTGCCCGAACGACTCAGCCAGTTCCGCGTAGTCAATATCGATCTTTGCATCGTGGTGGTACTGGTGAGTGGCACCGCGATAGCCGGGCTTGTCCCGCCAATGGTCATCCCAGTAGGTGATGTCCGGGATAGAGCAGAGAAGACTGCTCGCCGTCTTGGGAAGCAATACCCAAGATTTAGATCGCCGATCGATCGGAGCACCACCCGCAGGCCCAGTGGCAGCGACCTGAAGGAATGCATGCCAATTTCGCATCTTGCCCACGTCAGGCGCCTCCGCAGGTAGTGATCAAGGACTGCATCCAAGGGTTCACTGCGGGTCCTCGGACTCGGCTTCCAAGATGCGCGCCGGGTGCTCGAACCGGATCTGAGTGAGCACAAGACTGCCCAGGCCGAGGACGCCCATGGCGTAACGCTTCACGTCTGGGCGCTTCTGGATGCGGTGTCGGTCTACGTTGCCGAGCGCCTGCGCGAGGCCTTGCCCCAGGAACCGCCAGCCGTCATGTTCATTCGCTTGGCCCCCGAGGCGCAGAGGGCCGTCACTCCTCATGACGTTGGCGTAGAGCCACGTGCCGACGATAACTTCATACTTGGCCGTGCGTGGGTCACCACCCCAGGTCCGGACCTTGTCCTCCAGGAAGATGGCCACGGCGGCGGGAATCTTGGCCCAGTCGTCGTCGGCGACGAGCCCTTGAACGTGAGCCCACAGCTCCGGATCGATCGAGGCGTCGTCAAGGGGACTGTTCTCACTGAGCGTCTCTAGAGCAAAGATCGCGGCTCGAAGGACGCCGCGTCCTCGGTTGGCGGCGTCCTCCCGGAACGCCTCCATGTCTTTCATTGGCCCCTTGGCGAGCGTGTATGGCTCGTTCCTCACCTCGGTAGTTTGCTTGAACTCCCGCACCTGCTGCGCCTCAGCCCCGAAGGTCGCGCAGCACGGATAGGCACTTGGATCGCCACTCCAGGAAGGCAGACTCCCTGCCCATCTCGCCGAAGTGCTCCTCCAGCTCGGTCAGAGCCTTGGCTGCTGCGTCCGCTCTCACTCAACCGAGGTTACGTACGCTTCGGTCTCATCCATTCGCCGACACGACCTGTGCAGTCAGCTCGCGTCTGGAAGCTCGAAGACCTCCTGGTATGCGGAGACGCGCGCAGAAGGCCCCCGGCACGGTCGCCCGGGACCTCACAGTGCTGGGAAGTGACGTGAGGACGCCCTGGTCAAGGCGGCGTAGCGGCACCTCGGTCGGGCTGACGGTGAAGCTGGTCAGGCGGGGGCGGCGTGCGCCTCGAACGCCGCGAGGTCTAGGACGGCGCGCCGGATGGCGCGCAGGTCCTGGGTGGGGACCTCGATGGTGCCGGCGTCGGGTGGGGTGGTGTCCTCGGCGAGGAGTCCGGCGGGTTCGGCCTTCGTGTGGATGAGATCGACGTAGGCACCAAAGTCGATGACCCAGACGTCGTACCGCTCCCCGGGCTCATCCTGAGCGGAGTACCCGCGCCGGACGAGGTGGAGCACCCGCGCGTCGAACAGGGTGAGCAGCAGTGGCGAGTCGGCCGACTGCTGGTTGACCAGGAAGCCGCGGGCCTTCTTCTCGCGGATGACCTTGTCGATGATCCAGTTCAGCAGCCGGAACGCGTCCGGGTAGCCGCGGAGAGCGGCTTCCTTGTCGGCCTGAAACCAGGCGCGGGCGGCGGCGCGGACGTCCTTGATGGCGATGCGGTCGGTGCCGGCGCGCAGTGCGGCCCGCGCCGCGATGTTGATCGCGTCCCGGGGGACTCCCTCAGCGGCGCGGACGAGCTCCTCGAAGGCGCGCTTCTCGGTGAACCCGAGTCGCACGAGGTCGACCTCCGTGCTCAGTCCGTCGACGCGGTCCGCGGGGTCGACCCCGGAGGTCAGGTGCTTGAACAGCAGACCGCGGAAGAACTCGATGGACCGGCCGGCGTCCTCCTCATAGACCATGAACTCGTCGAGGTTGAGGTTGGCGGTGAAGTCCGCGCCGAGCTCGATGCCGACTGCGCGGCCGTCCAGCTGAGCGCGGAAGTTCGACTGCTGCTCGATCGCGCCGATCTTCACGGTGAACTTCGGAACTGGCGTGACGCAGCGGACGAGGAACTCGCCGAGCAGTGGCTGCACATCGGAGGGGACACTGCTCCACTCATCGAGCAGCAGCCAGACCCGGCGGGTCTGCATGGAGTCAGCCAGGTCACGCAGGGCGCGGGCGATGTCTGTGAAGTTCAGCGCCAGCCGCTCGGTCCCGGTCCGGACCTCTCGGCGGTTGGCGCGGGCCTCGGTGCTTCGGCTGCGGTCCAGGCCAGCGGTGAGGCCGGGGGTGCCGCTCAGCGTGGCGCCCAGCTTGCCGGCCCGGCTCTGCGCGGCCTTGTCCTCGTCCTCCTGGGCGACCTCAACGCTGCCGTCGACGCGGACCGTCGAGATGGCTTCGGACAGGGCGTCCAGGTGGTCGACGAACCTCTTGTCGGTGATCAACTTGTCGTCATCCAGGGCTGTGGCGATCAAGGACTCGTGGACGAGGGAGAGCAGGTCACTCAGCAGTCGGGCGGCGCGCTCGGTCGGCGAGACCTGATCCCCCATGAACAGGCCCTCGGGCGAGCCGATCGTGCGGAGGTCGGCGTAGATGGCGACGTCACCGCCGGCCTGGATCTCGGACTCCACGTACCGCAGCGCGTGGGTCTTTCCCGTGCCTCGTCGTCCGTACAGGACCTGGTGATCGCTCGCCTCGAGCGCGACGGCGACGCCGGAGTCCAGGAACGTCTCCCGCAGGCGGTCAGACTGCCGCTGCTCGGCCCGCTTGGGGATGAGGTTCAGCGCGCGGTTGACCTGCGACAGCCCAGTGGACACGGGCGGGACGGTACCGCGCAGAGGTGTCCGGACGGAGCGACCCCGAGGATCCGGAAGAGCCCGCCTACCCCTGTTGCTCTCCAGCCCCGGCGTCGGGCTACGCGTCCGCGGCGACAGGCGAGCGGGTTCTGGCGTCCCAGTGGTCGAGGTACTCGGCGGCCGCGCGCACCAGTGCTGGGTCGTCGCGCAGCATGCCGATCCCGGAGTTGCAGGTTCGGCAGAGGATGGCGCGCACGCAGCGGCCGCACGAGTAGGCCCCGTCGCAGCATCGGTGGTCGTGGTCGACGGAGATGGCCTCGTTGGGGCAGCCGTCGATCGCGCAGACATTGCCCTGCTCCTGGACCATCTCGATGTAGCGCCCCGGTGGCAGGCTGAAGTTGAAGCGGGCGTTGTAGTCGCGCCGCTCCAGGGGCCACTCGGGGCGGCCGTAGTAGGCCTCTTTCCAGCACTCGTCACTGCAGAACCGGACCGCGCCGTTGGGGCGCGCGGCGCGGCGCTCGGTGAGGTCGGCCCCGCACGTCTCGCACCCGGTCGAAGTCGGGACCCACGGCCGGCCGCGCTTGGCCTCGCGGGCGGCCGCCAGCTTCCGGGCCTCGACCTGGTTGCGGCAGCGGCGGCTGCAGTACTTGGCGTCGCGGCGCAGATGGGTGATCTCGGTGCCGCAGGTGGGGTTGACGCAGAAGTCGTGTTCGCGAGGCAGGCGCTGGCCGGCGCGGCGTGCACGCTGGAGGTTCATCGCCGTCGCGTGCCGGCCGTGGAGGTACTCCTGGCGGCATCCGCGGCAGTACTGACCCGGAACGCCCCAGGCGCTCGGGGTGTACTCGGTGATGCCCCGCCGCTTCCCGCAGCGCCCGCAGGTCTGGGTGGCGCGGTGCTGCCTCATGGGCGGGCCTGGGCCGGGTGGTGCGTCACCGTGGAGGTGTTGCGTTGGGGGCTGAACGGCGGCATGGGCGGATCCCATCACCTGGCGCCGACAGAGCCGCAGGTCGCGCCTGCGCCGGGGGTCAACTCGGCGTCTGCAGTGCCTCCGGGGTGGAGATGAACCGCAGGAAGCGGCCTCCGAGGGGGCTGGTCGCCGATCGCCACAGACTGTCGCCGGTGCTGATGGTGTTGAGCCCGCCCATGTTGGTCAGCGCGGCGTCGCTGAGGTCGCGCGTGAGCAGGTCCACCCAGCCGTCTGGCCGGCCGGCGAAGTCGGGCAGCTGCGACAGCAGGGAGCTGCGGCCGCCCATGAGGAGGTTGGGCCGGGCCACGCCCGCGGCGTCGAAGAAGGCGCCGGGGTCGTCGAGGAAGGTGAGCAGCCGCAGGTGCGAGGGGGTGAGCTGGTCGACGAGGCGGAAGAAGCGGGCCTGTTCGTCCACGTCTGGGGCGTCGGGTCCCAGGCTGTTGAGCACGCCGTTGCGCAGGGCGTTCAGCTTCTCGTCCTGGTGGGTGGCCTGCGCGGCCCGGCTGGCGTGGACGACCGCGTCGACGAACACCTCGTCCTCCGCCAGGTCCTGGAACGGCGGCCATCCCTCGATGGTGTCCTGCAGCTCGGTGATCGCCTCGGCGACGTCCTGCAGCCAGGCCTGCATCCGCTTGTTGTAGGCCCACCCCATCGTCATCGCCAGCGCGACCCCGACCGGGCCGCCCACGAGGGGCACGACGCTGGCAGCCGCCTCAACCACGCCCTCGACGACCTCCCGGCCGGTCGACTTGTCCGGCGGCGGTGCGAGGCGGTCGTTCTTCTCCGGCGGCGGTGTGGTGGTCACGGTCGCACCGTAGAGGTAGGGCGTGGCGACACGGGGTCACCTGGCGGGCTGGTCCGGGTGGGGGGGCCGGCGTGCTGCGCTGGCCGCCCGCGCCGGCCCGGTCACTCCGGGGCGGGTGCG
The DNA here is from genome assembly GCF_011758655.1 of Modestobacter marinus. Taxonomy (NCBI): domain Bacteria; kingdom Bacillati; phylum Actinomycetota; class Actinomycetes; order Geodermatophilales; family Geodermatophilaceae; genus Modestobacter; species Modestobacter marinus. The sequence goes on along the minus strand of NZ_JAAMPA010000003.1, from coordinate 381,214 downwards.
GCGTCCGACGGCTGGTTCGACGTGCGCTTCAAGGGTGGGGTGGCGTTCGGTGGCGGTGGACCGACCCAGCACTGCCTGGTGTCACCCCGCTGTCGGCGGATGTTCCGCCGGCGGCCGCCGCGGTGCTACTCGGTGCCGGCGGCGCGGCGACGGAGCCGGTCGATGTAGTCCTCGCGCAGCATCTGGCGGCAGCGCGGGCGGGTGCCGCCGTTGATGTCGCGGACGTACTTCGCCAGGCGCTGGGGGTTCTCCCCGGACCATCCGTTCGCCAGGGCCCACCCCTGCATGGCCGCGTCGTCCATCGGGATGCCGGCGTCGCGGAGCGCGAGCAGGGAACTGACGACCATGTCCTTCTCGAAGCCGGCGGAGATGGTGTTGTTGTGGTTGATCGAGCCGGTGAGGCCGGTCAGCGCCTCGACGACGACCGGGTCGAGGACGGGTGTCGGGTCTTCCCATGCCGAGCCGTCCCCGAGGACGGCGGGCCGCACAGCGGAGACCCATGGCCGGAGAGCGTCGTCGTAGGCGGGGATGACGCACAGTGCCCGGATGCGCCTGCCGGCGAACCGGACCAGCTCACCGATGTCGTCCATGTCCGCCCAGGCCATCAACACCGGCCCGGTGCCGCGCAGGTGCGTGCCGCCGCGGCCGGTGATGTGATCGACGTTGCGGTGCCGGGTCACCAGCCGTTCCAGCTGCGGACAGTTGCTCAGGTTGGACTTCAGGCTGGTCCACACCGTCAGCGTGTCGCCTTCGGCCATGTGCCCGACGCACCAGTCGATGGCCGCACTGAGGCCCTCGTCGTCGTAGCTGGCGACGGCCGCCGGGTAGTTCACGTCGCGCTCGAACATCTCTGCCTCCGCTTGTGTGGTCGGCGGCGACGGTAGAGGGGGGCACCGACAGGTTCCGCCGGTTCTCGACGCGAGGTCGCACTGCGGAGCCGGCGACGTCGGACAACGCGCACGTCGTCCCCTTCAGACGGGGCACCGGATAGCCGAAGGTGAGGGGGTGCGGGTTCAGAGCTGTTCGACCAGTGGGTGCACGAAGCAGGCGGCGTTCACGACTAGGACGCAGCCGGCGTGGTGCTTGGACTGCATCGACGAGATCTTGCGCATCGGCGGGGTCGCGGCCGTCGAGCGCTTCCCTGGCCCGCGGAAGGACCGGCTAACGCGGTGTCTGACCTGCGGCGTTGAGGCGCACTACAAGCTGAGCTACACGGTGGAGAAGAACGCCAGCCAGGAGCGCACCTGCCGCACCTGCTACTGGCGGGCGTGGGCCACGGAGCGACGAGCTGAGGCCTGGCGCGAGCAGCGGGTGTACCAGCGCGAGGAGATCGTCGCGCGCCTGGACACCGGCGGCTGGGAGTTCCTCCGAACGCTGATGGACGAGACGGGAGATCACGAGCCGATCCTGGCGAGTTGCCGCCGGTGCGGGCTGATCCGCGCCCTGCGCATGGGTGATGCCGGCTTCGGGTGCATCTGCTCCCGCAACACCCGTTCCCGCCATCCCACCGACGCACCGGTGGAGAAGGTCCCGCTCATGGAGTCGGGCTTGGAGGCACTGGCCTGGTGGGACCACGACGCCAACGACGAGCGTGCGCTGTCGACGGTCAGCGTGCGGGCGACCCGGTCGGCCCACTGGCGCTGCCCGGATTGCGACCATCGCTTCCCGGCCAAGGTGTCGGTGATGGCCGAGCGGCCCTCCTGCCCGGCCTGCAGCGAACTGGCGGCAGCGAAGCTGCAGGAGGAGAACGAGCTGGCCAAGGCCACACCGGTGGCCGACGTCTCCGAGCTGCTGTCGGCGTGGGACGACGAGGCGAACCCGCGTCTCGTGATGGTCGGCGACGGGGGCCACTACCGCTTCCGGTGCCCGCGAGGGCATCGTCCGCGGCTGTCGGTGACCCGCTTCCACAGCGCCGGCTGCCCTCACTGCGCGGCGGCGGCCACGCGCGCAAAGCCCCAGTGGTTGGCCGACGTGCTGCCCGAGCTCGCCGAACAGTGGCACCCCACCCGCAATGGCAAGTACACCCCGCACAACGTGCGCTGGGACTCGACACGGAAGGTCCGGTGGCGCGCGGACTGCTGCGGCCACGAGTGGCCGGCGACGGTGCGCGATCGGGACAAGTACCAGCGGCAGCGCTGCCCGCGGTGTCGCACCATCCTCGGATCGCTGGCCTGGTGTGACCCCGGCCTGGCTGCGGAGTGGAGTCCCGCCAACCCGGTCAGTGCATGGCAGGTCCGACCGCACGCCAATCCCAACTTCACGCCGGAGTGGGTGTGCGCCACCAACACCGACCATGTCTGGTCGATGTCGCTGTCGTCCCGCTCGAATGGCGCCGAATGCCCGGAGTGCAGGCCGACCGGCAAGTCCCGCGTCGAGCTCGAGCATCACGCCGCTGCCGAGGAGGTCTTCGGCAACGCCCGGTCCAACGCGCTGCTGCGCGACGCCGCGTTCACCGCACGTCAGGCGTGGACCGTCGACGTGCTGGTGACCACCGACGGCCGAAGCGTGGCCATCGAGTACGACGGCGCCTACTGGCATGCGGCTCCCGCCAAGGTGCTGGTGGACACCGCCAAGAGCCGCGATCTGCTGGCCGCCGGCTACCACGTGGTCCGGCTGCGGGAGGACGACCTTTCACCGCTGGCCATCGACGACCCCCGCTACCGGGAGTTCCGGGTGTACTCGTCCGCGCCGCGGCCGCGGCAGGTCATCGACGCCGTCCGCGACTGGCTCGGCGTCTCCGTCGACAGTTGACCGGCCACCGTGAGGCACGGCGGGGAACCCGAGCCGATGGCCTGCCAGGACACGCTGCGCGGAGCGCCGCAGCGTCGGCACTCGGCCCGCAGGGGTCGGCCGGGGTCGCCGTCGAACTCGTCCAGCAGGTGCAGACCGAGCGCGTCGAAGCGGGCGCTCACGGTGGCCGTGGTGGGCCGGAACCGGGCGGTGTTGCAGTGATGGCACGGCAACCAGGACAGCCGGATGCTTTCGGAGAAGCCCCAGAGCGTGTCGACTTGGGCGCCGCCGCACTCCGGGTGCTCTACGACGAGGCAGAGTGCGACCGGTGGTGGGAGGCCAAAGTCGCGGTCGCGCGCTACGGCACCCGCTGAGTCGATCGAACAGCGACTAGCACGTCACTATCGGTGCAAGAGGATACTATCTCGGCTCCGAATTCCGGAGACGTTCGCTCGCTCGCAACGACGAGCAGCCTGTGGGTCGCCGGTGATGCCTGGCGCGACGCTGGGCCTCGCTTTCCGGTCAAGGGACGGGCAGGTGGACGAAGGCCGCGCAGACAGTGACAGAGCGACCGTCTCGAACGAAATTGAGCAGGGGCCACCCGTCCACTGGCCCGTCGAGCGAGCTCTGGTGACCGTCAACGGACTCGAGCACCCCAAGATACCTCGCGCGGGCGCGAGCAAAATCCTTCTGCCTCATTAGCACCAGCAGGATGGCCGCCGTGTCGTGAACGTTGAGGTAGCCGAACAGTTGCGGATCTAAGGCTTCTCTGATTACAGTATCGCCGGTGGCTCATTTAGCCTCACAAATAAAGACTTTGGCCGGGCCGCGTCCGGGGTCCAACACATCCGCCTGAATGAAGATGTCGGACTTGCCGCCACGAGAGTAAACCTCACGACCGGCTCCGGGAAGCGTCGCATTCCAGGTGGCCGCTAGAAGGTCGCTGATCCGCTCTTCCACAAGCACTCCGAACGCGGCGGGGTATCGCTCCACTGCGTTGGCCCAGTGGCGCAGGGAAAACATCACATCCTCAAACGTCGCGGCACTCAGCCGTGAACGCGGGTTGAGGTGCACTTCCTCCATCAGAGAGGGCGCCTCAGGGTCGGGCTCCTTCGTGGGCGATGCATCGACCTGCGATAGATCCTCCAATTCCGGCTCACTGCCCTGCCATTCGTCAGGGAAGCTGAGGTTGTCGCGAACTGCCTGACGGTTGGTCAACTCCCTACGCTTGGCTTCGGTCACTGCCAGCAGTCTCGCCGGTAGGTCGGTGGCTAGAAACTCGTGCACCTGCTTACTGACGGCGGCGACGATAGGGGCGATGCGCCCTCGGCGCTCGCGCGCAATCGCGGCCAGGTCAAGATCTCGGCGAGCTACCGCGTCCTCGTCCTCCAGCGTGAGGTCGAAATGCGTGTAGAGGGAAAATCTCGCTGGCCGACCGTCGCGCGGATCGTCGTCGGCCCCAATCTCCCACTCCTGTTCCGCCCTTAAGTACCGGCGGACGTCTTCATCCGACGCACGCGTTGTAGTGCCCAAACCACCTATGTCCGCCACGACCTCTGCGTCCACTGGGTCGAGGTCGGCCCCCGCTAGATCAGGCCAGCAGTTCAACAAGGTGATGTCGCCTAGCACCTCAACCGAGACGTAGAAACGGCGAGTAGGGCTCCCCACGGTGCGATCCGCGTTCCACCTGGTCTCGCCCGCGCGCTCTGCTGCCTGACGCGTTCTGCCCAGTTGGGGCACCTTGATACCCAGGCTCATGCCAGGACCCCTCAACACGTCATCGTCGAAGGCATCCAGGTCCTCCAGCGTGGTCGCCGCCGCAACGCGACTCCAGAGCGAACCCGCCCGCCTCCACAGCTCAGCCGAGAGGGGGCGGTGCTCCTTCACGAAGGAGTTGAAGACGAACTCGGGCACGCGGAAATCTTGTCATGGCTCCCAGCATGAGGGACTGCCCAGAGGGGGTTGTCCCTGAGCGGGCCGCTCAGGGACACCCCAAGATTCTGCGCAATCTGCACAGGGGGGTGAACAGTCGCGGTCGCGGTATCAGTGAGCGTTGATCGAGTCGGCTGTGCACCCAAACAGGCAACCCATCAACGGCCGAGCACGCGAGCTGCCTCGGCGCTGACGACCTGGCGGCCGAAGTAGACGTCCAGGGTCATCGAGGGGTTGGCGTGGCCGAGCTGGTCGGCGACCTGCCGTGGCGTGAACCCGGCCTCGTCCAGGCGGGTGGCGACGGTCTTGCGGAAGGTGCGCGAGGTAACCCACGACCACGGCCCCTCGGCGCAGCGGACCGGGCGGCCGGCCGCCGTCGTGCTTGTCGTCGGCTGGAAGCCGGTCCCGCCGCAGGCCGCGCACTCGAAGGAGTCCAGCAGCTGGCGCAAGTCACCGGACACGCTGTTTGGGTCGCGCAAGGTGCCGGCAACGGCGCCGGGAACACCAGCTCGGTGTCCGGCCGATGGGGTGACGTCAGCCGGCGGCGCACCACGTCCACCGCGAGCTCGGGCACGGCGATGATCCGCCAGCCGGCGGCGGTCTTGGTGCGCGGCTGGACGACCATCCCTTGTTTGGGCACCCGCACCGCGGTGGCGTTGACCTCCCAGGTGCCGGCCTCCAGGTCCAGCAGCGGCTGGCCGGCGGTCTCCCCGGTGCGCAGCGCCACCGCCTCCCCGATCCGGGCGCCGGTGGCGAGCATCCAGTCGACGATGTCGGGGAGGTCCAGGTCGTTTGCCCGAGCACTCCCCCGGAACAGCTCGACCAGCCGCGCGGTCTGGTCGACGGTCAGCGCCCGGGGTGCCTTCTTGGCGGTGGTGTCGATCCGGACGGTGGCGTCGCGGACAGGGTTGGCGGTGATGGCGCCGTCGTCGATGGCGTGGGAGAACATCCCCGACAAGCAGGCGCGGGCGGTCTTGGCCGCACCGGGCCCGCTCGCCTTCGCGATCGCGGTGAGCGCCCGGCCGACCCGGCCGGGGGTGACCTCCTGCAAGGTCAGCTGACCGAAGGCAGGCAGCACCGAGGTGCGGATCACCGAGCGGTAGGTGCGCTCGGTGCCGGTCGACCAGCCGTGGTCGGCGGCCAGCCACGCCTCGACGAGTGCGGACACCCGGGAGCTGGCGGTGATGACCCCGGCTCCCCCGGGCCCGCGGCGGGCGGCCAGCTCGGTCTTCAGCGCCCGCTCGGCGGCGGCACGGGTGGTACCGGTCTTGGAGACCAGGCGGGTGCGACCGTCGAAGTCGCGGAACCGGGCGCGGGCCTGGACCTCACCGCTGGACAGAAGCAGGAAGCCGATCCTGCCGAACGTGCCCACCGGCAGCGGTGGTCGTCCTATGCGGCACCTGCCCTCATCGGTTTCCGATGAGTTGATGATGCCTGGCTCGAAGCTCCAGAACCATAAGCCCTGGTCAGAGCTCCCCCGATAGGACTTGAACCTATAACCCTGCGATTTGATCTTGAGGCGCTTACTCGCGTTGGCCCGCGTTGAATACGCAGGTCAGAACCGGTGCGAAGCGTTGGTTGCGACGGCTTGTCACGGCTAATTGCGGGGGTATTGGGTGCCTAAAGAGTGCCTGTCGCCGGGCCCGCGGCAGCGACGATCACCCTCCACCCTTCTTCCCGGCGGTCATCTACGGGACGCTCAGACGCCCGCCTGATCCGCTTCGGCCCACCTGCTACTAGGGCGGGATGGAAGATGAGATGGAGGCGAACGCCAAGGCAACACTGGCCCGTTTCGCCGCTGGCGATCCGGGCCAGCGCTGCATCACCCCAGTCGACGCCGCCGCTCGACCTCGTTGACGACCATCTCCGCCGTCCACTGACCGCGGATCAGTCGCATGCTCAGGGGCTCGGCGCCGCGGTCCTCGTACGACCAACTGAGCTCCTCTGGACGGACGCCCGCTCGGTGCAGATCGCCCGCGTACTTGGCAGGCGCACCCTCCCGCACCCACCGCACGATGTCCGCGAACTCGAGGCCATCGAAGAGAGTCGGCGCCCACTCGGCCGAGAGGTCTCTCGCTTGGCGGACCTCGTCATCGAAGTAGGAGTAGGAGCCACCCGGCGACCTCCCGTCCGGATCCCGCCGCCAGACGACGTAGTGGTCGAGCAGGTACTTGGTGAGCCCCTCCGGCGGGGTTCCGCGATACCACTCACGCCTGGGTCGGCGGCTCGGGAAGGCGGGCAGAGGCTGCGGCCGTGGTGGCAGCGCAGACGACGTCCGTCTCACGGGCGGCAACGGGGCAGCGTGCTCCCGCACCGCTGATCGCGGAGCTGGACGACCTAGCGGCGACGTTGATCGTTGCGCGTGCGGGAAGCACTCCCGCAGCTGTCGGGCCACCGGCGCCTCTACGAGGCTGGACGCTGACTTCACGAAGAAGCCCAGCTCCTTGAGCTTGGCGAGCAGGGTCTTGCTATCGACTCCGAACTCCTTGGCGAGTTCGTGTACGCGGGCCTTACCTGGCATCCCGTGCCGCTCCCTCCGAGCGAACTGCGGATGGACAAGACACATCCGAGGCTCGCACATCTGTACGACAACTCCACGGGCTACGCGCCGGACACTCCGATGAGGAGCCGTCTCTCCCGTGCCCCGCGACTTCTCCCGATTTTCGGCGGGGTGTCACCAAACCGCTCTGAATAGCGCCTTCTCCCGGTGGGAGCGACTACTCACCAGCGGAGCAGGGATGTGCGGTCAGCCGGGACGACGAACAACGACAGCCCCTGCGCCGGCACCGTCCCACGTCTTTTCTGCTCGCCGCGCCGTGCTGCAGGCCCTCGTCGACAGCTACGGCGGCGACAGCCACCGGCTGCTCACCGACCTGGCCGACGTCATCGGCGCCAGCATCGCCTACGTCGACCGGCCCACCGTCGAAGCCCATCTCGAGCGGCCCCTGTCCGACCGGGAGTGGGCCGCCACCGCACAGCAGTTCACGGCACTGCCCTTGGACGACCACGTGGGAGACGCCGGCAGCCTCCGCACCGACTGGATCGAGGACGTCCTGGCCAAGGCCTGCGTACCGGGTCGTCGCCACAGCGGTCAGCCGGTCGCCGTATCTCCATGGGGCGGGGCATGAGCGCCACCCGGACCTGCCCGGCCTGCGGCTACAGCCATACCTACGCCAGCGACGCCCTCGCCGACTTCCACCACGCGCGCCATTCCTGTACCAAGCACCGGCAGGACATCGAGCGAGCACGTCGCCGTGTCCAGGGCGCTCGAAGTCGGGTGGAGCGGGACTGCACCCATCCACGTGCTCAGCATGTGCACGGAACCCGCGTCGCCTATGTCAGGGACCGCTGCCGATGCACCGACTGCACTGCCGCCAACACCGCGGCCGGCCGCGCCGTGCACCGCGCGCAGACCTTCGGCCGATGGCAGCCGTTCGTGGACGCGACCCCGGTGCGCGAGCACCTCTGCGCGCTACGGGCCGCCGGCATCGGCGTCGAACAGATAGCCATGCTCGCCGGCCTCTCCACCAGCCACGTCCGCGAACTGGCCGACCCCGGGCGGGACGGCAACGCCGGCATCCGGCGGGTCCGACCCCGGACCGCCCACCAGGTCCTGCGCATCCGGGTCGATGAGGCCAGTCGGGCGCCGCGCAGCCACGTCGTCGCCACGGGCACTCGTCGCCGGCTGCGGGCCCTGATCGCCATCGGATGGCCCCACGACGAGCTGGCCGCCAGGCTCGGCCGAAGCTCCTCCGGCCTTCGACGCAGCATGCGCAGCAACGCCGTCGCCGCGCGGACCGCCCAAGACGTCACCGCCCTCTACGAACAGCTGTGGAGCCTGCGCCCACCGCAGTCCACCGATGACCAGCGCGCCGCCGCCGACGCCGCCCGGACCTTCGCCGCCGAACGCGGCTGGCTGCCACCTCTGGCTTGGGACGACATCGACACCGACCCAGACCCCGGACCCCACACTGAGTGCCCAGGGACGGATGACGATGTCGACGAGATCGCCATCGAGCGCGCACTCGCTGGCGACGGCGTCCGCCTCGAGCACCTGACCCTCGCTGAGCAGGACGAAGTCGTCCGCCGCCTCACCGAGCGCGGTAAGTCCATCCGCGACATCGCCGAACAGCTCGCCACCACCAAGCGCACGATCTCCCGCCGGCGTGCGTCCATCAACGCCGCATGACCATGGGAGTACCGGCCTCGTCCCCTCACACATGCTGGACCGCGACGGGTCACGCGAGGACTTTGCGCAGGACAGTGGGGTCCTGCCGTTAGTCGACCCGCGGGAGTTCGGGCCGCACTCGTCCCTCCGGGCGTTGTCCCGCATATCCCGCCCTCACCAGGCAGATGCGCGGGCGGGTCTTGTGGGACAGCTTCCGCTCGGCACGCCCGCTGGCCTGCGAGGTTCCCGCAGGCGGTTGCCCTACGGGTCACCGGCGGGCTGTTGCTCCGGCCCACGGGTGCGTCGCCGTAGCGGCTTCGACGAGCGGGACGAACGTCCGCATCTGCCGCTTTCGACGCCACCTCGGGTAAGTCCGATATTGCGTCGGTCCTACTCGTTAGGGTTCTGAGCCACGGCAGATGTCTCGGCCACCACGAGCAGTGAGCAGCACGTGTCGGGCAGGCACTGTGCGGAGAGCGGGGCTGAGTGCGGGTTCGACGACTCTGGATTCAGAACTTTCGAGGCATTCGTTCCCTCGACTGGAGAATCCCTCCAGACCAGCGACTGGTCGCGCTCGTCGGTCCCGGCGACAGCGGCAAGTCGACCATCCTCGACGCGATCCACTATCTCCTCGGGGACCGCTGGAACATCCCCTTCGCGGATACCGACTTCCACGGCGCAGACGTCGAGACGCCCATCGCCATCACCGCGCTAACCATCGACGTCCCCGCCGAGCTGAGGAAGGACACGGCGCTCGGGTTGTGGATGTCCGGGGTCGATAGCGCAGGAGAGCTCTACCAGGATCCTGCGGACGGACTGGAGCCCGCGCTTCTGGTTCGTCTCTCCGTCGACGCAAGCCTCGAACCAAGATGGTCCATCCTTCGAGCGGACGGCTCTAGCCAGTTCGTCACCTCGACCCAACGTCGAGCCTTTTCGACGTTCAAGGTCGACGACCGCACGGACGCTCAGCTTCGGTGGAGCCGCAACTCGCCACTTGGCCGAATGTCGTCGAACGACGGGAGCGAGCGAGCGGCTTTGGCCGCCGCGTCCCGGGCCGCTCGCGAGGCTCTCGTTGATCAAGAGCACTCGACACTGAACGACTTGGCCACGAAGGTCCAGGAGCGTGCCAACCAGATAGGCGGCGGAAGCTTCAGTGACATCAAGGCCGGCCTGGATACTTCCCGCTCGTCGATGGGCGCCGGCCTGGCGCTGTACGAAGACGTGGTTCCTCTGACCAGCTACGGCCTCGGCAGCCGACGCCTGGCCAGCCTCGCCGTGCAACAGTTGGCGGCTGGCAGCCGCTCCGTAGCGGTCGTCGACGAGATTGAGTCCGGTCTCGAGCCACACCGTGCCGTCAGGCTGCTCGCCTACCTGCTCGGCGACGACAACTACGCGCAGGTTCTGGTGACCACGCACTCCCCCGTAATTGTCGAACAGGCCACAATTGAGAATCTGGCGACCGTCCAAAACCAAGCCGGGTATGTCACAGTCACAGCGCTCGGCGGCAGTGACGAGGTACTCCAGCGGTTGCGACGCGCGCGTCCTTCCTCGCTGCTGGCTCGCCGTGTCATCGTCGCCGAAGGTAAGACCGAGCACGGAGTCTTACTCGAGTTCCTCGACGCCTGCGACCAGGCCCGCGCGCACTTGGGCTACTCGACCTCTGCGGGCGAGGGGGTCGCCATCCAGGACGGGAACGGCGGCACCGAGGTTCCGCTCCGATCTCACGCACTAGCAGGGCTCGGCTTCTCCGTAGCGGCGCTGTGCGACAACGACGATCGGGCCGTAGACGGTCCCCTCGCTGCTGCTCAGGCCGCCGGCGTCACATGCTTCCGCTGGGAGCACGGACACAACATCGAAACGCAGATCTGCTCCCAGCTCCAGGAGCAGGGGCTGGTCGACCTTCTCGCGCTCGCGGTCGAGCGTCGCAATAGCGAGCACACGGTCCTCGACGACATCAACTCGGTCGTGCCTGGTCGCCCGTTCACCTCTCTGGCCGTTGGCGACTGGCTCCTGATCTACGACATGGGAATCCTTCGCGCATGGGTCGCCAAGGGGGACTGCTGCACGAGTAGGTGACATCTGATCTGTGGTGCCGAGAGGTGCCGCTGGAAGGATGTTCACCGTGCCCAAGCCCTACCCCAAGGAGTTCCGCGACGACGTCGTGAACGTCGCCCGCAACCGTGAGCCGGGCCAGCACCTGAAGCAGATCGCTGCCGACTTCGGGATCAGCGAGTCCTGTCTGACGAACTGGATGAAGGCCGCTGACGTCGAAGACGGCGTCAAGCCCGGGACCACGGCGGCGGAGAACGCGGACCTGCGCGAGGCCCGCAAGCGGATCCGGTTGCTCGAGCAGGAGAACGAGGTCCTGCGCCGCGCGGCGGCCTACCTGTCGCAGGCGAATCTGCCGGGAAAATGATCTACCCGCTCGTCCGTGAGCTCGCCGTCGACGGGATCGCCGTGACGGTGACGTGCCGGGTTCTCAAGATCGCCCGCCAGCCCTACTACCGGTGGCTGGCCGACCCGGTCACCACCAGCGACCTCACCCAGGCGCACCGGGCCAATGCGCTGTTCGACGCCCACCGGGACGATCCGGAGTTCGGCTACCGCCTGCTCGTCGACGAGGCCGCCGCGAACGGTCAGCCGATGACTGCCCGGACCGCCTGGGCGATCTGCTCGACCAACGGCTGGTGGAGCGCGTTCGGTAAGCCTCGCCGGGGCAAGGGCGGCCGTCCCGGCCCGCCGGTGCACGACGACCGGGTCAACCGGGTGTTCACCGCCGAGGCGCCCAACGCCGTGTGGTTGACCGACATCACCGAACACCGCACCGCCGAGGGCAAGCTCTACCTGTGCGCGATCAAGGACGTGCACTCCAACCGGATCGTCGGCTACTCCATCGACTCCCGGATGAAGTCCCGGCTCGCGGTCACCGCGCTGGACAACGCCGTCGCCCGGCGCCATGCCGACGGCGCTGACGTGGCCGGCTGCATCGTGCATTCCGACCGCGGATCCCAATTCCGCAGCCGGAAATTCGTGCGCGCCCTCAACCGGCATCAGCTGTCCGGCTCGATGGGCAGAGTCGGCGCGGCCGGCGACAACGCGGCCATGGAATCGTTCTTCGCCCTGCTCCAGAAGAACGTGCTCGACCGCCGCCACTGGCGCACCCAGCAAGAGCTGCGGATCGCGATCGTCACCTGGATCGAACGCACCTACCACCGCCGGCGGCGTCAGGACGCCCTCGGTCGACTCACGCCCATCGAGTACGAGACCATCGTCCCCACACTGGCCGCTCAGGCTGCCTGACCCAACCTGTCACCTGGTCGTGCAGCAGTCCCGTCAGCTGCAGGTCGTGGGCGTCCACACTACGACTTGCACCGCAGCGAAGGTGCGCCGGTGGGGTGAATGAACTTAGCGATCGACATGGCTGTGTCAACCGATCCTATAGATGGCGCGGTCAGTGGTCCGCAGCCGCGCGGATCTCTCGTGCCATTCGACGCAGAGCATCGTCGAGCGCTAGGCCCCGAGGGGGACGCACACGCTCATAGGTTGTGCGGCCGGCAGGCGTAGTGATGTCAGTCGGCCGGTATAGGACCAGACCGACCCCATTCGCATACGAGTTGTTGAGCATCTGCGCCTGTGCGACAAGTTGCTCATGATCGTAGTTGTCGGCTAGCCGCAGACCGAACAAAGCGTAGAAGGCGGGCGGCTGCCGCTGAATCCAGGTTGCAATGTCGCCGATCGGCTCAGCGCGCCCCTCGGGAGCAGCCAGCTTCAGGTCAATGACATTGAGGGCAATTTCGCGGATGCGCTTTGGTAGGTCAGATGCACCCCGTCGGCCCCTGACGTGCTGTGACGTCTCGTTCCGTGGATGCTGAGGCGTGCCAAGCATCTTGGTCTCAGCGATGACGAGCGGCGCCCCGTCTGGCGGAAAGCAAAGGTCGACGTCAACGTTGTCGAGCAAGACGCCAGGACGCTTGCCGCGCTGGATGATTGGTAGTCCTGTTAGATTCTGCAGAAGCCTAGCCGTTAGTTCGTTGAAGAACTTGCCCTTGCCCTGATTATCGCCGCTGGTCCACTCGCCGCCGGGCCGGGCGATCTCCGTATCGAACGCGCTCATGGCGGCAATGAAACGTGCTTCGATGACAGAGAAGTCGGTGATTGCCTGATCCTCGACCGCAGTCAGCAAATGGGCGAAGGGATCGAAGGCGGGACGTTCGCGACGACGAGGAGGCATTACCTGGGATTGGGGTTCGCGCGGAGGCGTCGGGCTTCGCGGTGGAAGTTCACCGGGCTGTTGTCGAGGACGCGGTTGATGATCGTCGCAAAGAAGACCTCGGGCCTCAGGTTTTCCGGCACGGCTTTGCGGTTGAGTTCAACGGTCGGGAGGGACCGCAGGCGCCGGTCCAGCTCGCTCTCCGGTAGCTCCAATGGCAACGGCTCTTCGGCGGCCAGTCCTTCGCCAGCGAGTCCGGCAGACACCAAGGGATCTTCTCCGTCGTCATCGTCACCGGATGGCGCAGCTACGTCGTCGGACCAGTCGGGGATGATGAGGCAGACGGCGTCATAGGCGTCGTCTTCTCGTCCCAGCTTCCCGAGCAAGTCGATGATCCAGGCGGCGACGTCCTCGAATTGCGGCGTCAACACGGTGGAGCGCAGGCTGAAGAAGAAGCCGAGGGCGGCCTGAGGATGCCGGCTGCGCAAGTTCTTGGCGTCGCCGTAGCTCTCCTCGACACGGTTGGCGGCGTTCTTTCCGAACGACGAGTCCATCCGCTTGGTCGAGATCATGATCTCGGGGCCGGTGTTCCACGTCGACATCACGACGTCGACCTGCTTGACGTAGTTCTTCCCCAGGATGTTGGCGCTGGCGCCGGTTTCGCCGCCGTACGTCTTACCGGACTGCAGCATGCCGTCGAGCACTCGGCGCTGTTCTCGCGTCGCCTCGCGGCGCAGCGCTACCAGCGTGCTGGGCAAGATCCGCGGCGGCGTCGCCCGCGGCCAGACCAGGTCGGGCTCAAAGCCGGCGCGGCGCAGCTCGTAGGCCGTCCAGACATCGAGGGCCAAGGCAGGCACGCCCGACTGCGAGGGCGCGCCCAGGAGCAATGGGACTCCCAGCAGCCGCTGAAGCACGGAGTAGTCGGGTTTGAACCACAACCCTGAGGCGTTCTTCCACCACGGATTACTGGAAGGCTGGCCGTTCTCGGAAAGTGCAGGTTCGACGATGCGGTCGAACAGTGTCCAAGCCTGCGCCTTCAGGCTCTTGTCTTCACTCATGACAGGCGCTTCGCCTCAGCGCCGCGCGCAGTCCGCCGAGCGGTCAGTTCGGCGTGCCCCTGCCGCAGTGCCTTGACCTCCGAGACGGGCAGGCCGAGCTCGCCGATCAGCAACACGTCGTCGACGATCTGCGACGCCGCCAACAGCTGCCCGCCACTGAGAAGCCGTGCGACCTTTGGGCGCTGGGCGCTGAGTTCGGCGCGGGCAGCCTCAACGACGGCGGGAGTGGGCACGGGAAGCGCATCGGCTTCCTTAGGCTCCAGCTTGAGCATGCCTCCGCCGTAGGCTCGGCCGACTATCTCAGCGCCGAGCAGTGTCATGGCGCTCAGTGAGGCGAGCGGCAGGAGGTCTTTGCCGAGCTTCCGGTGCTCTGGCTGCAGGTAAACGCCGTGCACGGAATTCAAGTGGTGCGCCCGCGCCTTGTTCGTGGAGAGCCGGGGCGTGTCGGCATTCATGTAGGTCAGGAACAGATCAGCCGGCCGCACCAGAGGAGTCCGCCACCAGGGTCTGCGGACCCGGCACTTGTAGGCCTGATCGACTTCCTGTGCCTTGCCCGCCTCGATGTAGGCCCAAGCAGCGTCGGACGGCTCACCGGCCGGCCGGAACAGCCAGACCGCCGAGCCGTCTTGGCCCAACTCGTCCAGTGCCGCCGCGGTGAAGTCCAGACCACGCAGGTGCCGCGACCCGGGCGGTGAGAGCCGCAGCAGGTCCGACGCGTCGAGACCCAGGGCCGCGACGCGCGCTGGGCTCAGCGCAAAGTACTTGTTATTGCCAGTGACCATGCCCAGCGTGGTGTCACCCCACGTCTCCAGCGGGGTGAAGGACGCACTGCCGAGAAGATTGGAGTAGGCCCCGAGCGTCTCGCTGGTCAACAGGCTAGACGTCCACTTGCCGCCGGGCGGAATCGGCCGCCACAGCCGCGGCGTCGTGGTGTTGGCGAGGTCGTCGGCGTTCTGCGCCTGATAGATACGGCAGTGATCGGTCGGGCCCTGGCCATAGCCGTCGGCCAGCAGTAGCACGACCTCTTCGAGGACGCCTGGGAAGACGCGCTCCTCGAAGACCACCAAGTCGACCGTCGCGAACTTATCCATCAGAAAGCGGCGGACGTCGGTGGCGTAGTTGACGGTAAGCAGCTCCGCTGGCAGCACCAAACCCAGTCGGCCGCCCGGCTTCAGAAACTGAGCGGCATGGACGGTGAAGGCGGCCCATGACGAGGCCAAGCCGGTGAGGGTGACGCCGGCTCGCAGCGCTGCCTGGCGTGACCGGGTCCGGTTCTCCCCGGAGAAGTCCTGGTAGCGGACGTACGGTGGGTTACCGATAACCGCGTCGTAGCTGGCACGCGGCTCCACCGTAAAGAAATCGCCGACGGTCACCGTCGCCTCAACGCCAGCTGACTGCAGCAGCTCGCGTGCAGCCTGGGCTGACTCCGGGTGCAGTTCGACGCCGTCGAGGTGTGGCAAGACTGCCTGGCCGGTCCTTGTTGCCGCCAGCGCTGCCAGCCGATCGACTGCTGCCAGCAGGAAGGCCGCCTCACCACAGGACGGCTCCATGACCCGGTCCTCGACCGAGCGGACGGCCCAGTCCGTGATGTAGCGCGCCAAAGCATCTGGCGTGAAGAAGGCGCCGCGGGCCTTGCGGAGCCTGGCTGTGTCGGCTTTGACCTGGACGGCTGTTGAGCGGAGCACCACGAACGCCAGTCTGGACTACGCCGCCGACAGGACCCCTGGGCGACACGAAGGTGGCGAGGCAGACGGGGTGGCTGGTGGCAGTCCGCGCGATGAGCCGCTGGCACCTGCTCTGATCAGTAACGGGGGGCGTCGAGCAAAGCGGTGTAGCGGCCCTCGGCGGGCCAGTCCTGGTGCCGGCCGGTGCGGCAGGTGCTCTCCCCGAGCCGTTGCGCCATACGATCGCAGAACATCGGGAAGGCGTAGCGGTTCCATTCCTCCATCAGCTGCGGACCTGCCGCGTTATCTGCTTCCCACCGCAGCACCGCCAGCACGGGCAGTTCCCGGGCGATGTGGGCGTGGTGGGGCCAGCAGGCCGGGACCATCTGCGCGGGCCGCCACGCGTACTCGTGGTTGATCCATACGACCACATCGTCACACCAGCTCCAGACCGCTGCGCCCAGCTCCCCGGTGCAGGCGGCCGGCTCCCAAGGGCGTTCCAGGTCTGTCACGCCACTGGCCTGGGCAGCTCCCCCGCGGTCGCCTCGACGCGCGCTTTCCAGAAGTTCGAGCGCATGCAGCACCGCGAGGGGTGGCGATGGGAACGGCAGGACGATCACCAGGACCGCGTCTCGGACTGCGGTGCGGCCGGCGGGTCAGCCGGGTCGACGTGCCGGCTGGGGTCGAGCCGGTGATCGCGGGCGTAGGCCAGCGCGGCAGCCGTGCGCTGCTCGACGTCGTCGGTATCGGGGCGGGCGCGGCTGAGACGCGCACGGGCGGCGTCAAGCTCGGTCGTGAGCTGCTGACCGTCCTTGCCGTCGAGGCAGCGCCGCAACCGGGCGATGATCGGCGGCGCGGTGCCTGCGACGACGAGAGCGTGCCGCTCGGGGATGCGACGGATGTCGCCCGGGCGCAAGACTCGCACGTCCTCACCCGAGCGGGACGTGCCCATGCCGCCGGGTCCCTCGGTGAAGGTCCGCCGGCTGATCCGCACGTCGTCGAGCAGGTCGGACAGTTCGCGGTAGAAGTGGACGTCCTTGCCACCGCCGAAGATGACGAGGTTGTTGGTGAGCCCGAACAACGAGCGGGCCTCGTCATCCCCGTAGGAGACGACCATCTGTTTCCAGGTCTGGGCGGCGTAGATGAACGACAGACCGAGCGCGCGTTCGTTGGCCATCCGTACCCGCAGGGTCGGCAGTGGTGTGGTGGACGGCAGTTCGTCGAGGCAGGCTAGGAAACAGGGAGTCAGCCGCCCGTGCGGCGAGGTGGCAGCGACGTGCAGGGCGGTGTCGAGGACGTGTTCGGCGACCGCGGTCATCAGCGGTGCCGCCGAGGCGTAGGGGTCCTCACGGCCGAGTAGGTACACGGTTCCCCGCCGGGCGATCAGGTCGGCCAGATCGGTCGCCGTTCGGCCGCGCGAAGGGACGCAGCGCGCCCTGATGTCCGGCTGGAAGAACAGCGCCATCGCTTGCTGGACCGTGGTCACCGTGTTGCCGACGGTGTCCGGACTGCCATGCAGAGCGCCGATCAGCAGCCCGTCCCAGAACCGGGCCGCGTGCGGATGCTGCTGCAGAATTTCGGCGGGCTGCTCGGCGGCGACCGGGTTGGCGACCCACTCCAAGACGTGCTCCAGGGTGCGGCCGGTGAGTGCCGCCGCGTGCAGGAATCCCTGCAGCACCTTGGCGGTCTCCGCGGCATAGAAGCGGGCGGCGTTGTCCTGCCGGCCGCCGGTGACCGCGCCGGCAACGGTGCCGGCGGCGAACGCCTTGGCTCGCCGTTCGGCAATCCGAGGATCGACGCAGCCGGCGACCGGATCCCACACGAGCTCTGGCAACCCCGGTGCGGCGCCGAATGGATCGAGCACCGCGACCGGACGCGGCGGCTCATCCGGGCCGGAGGGTTGTTGACGACGCCCAGCGGTCAGCAGCAGGTCGTCGAGCTTGGTCAGCGTCGCCAGCCCGGCGCCCCGGTGGGCGAGCAGGGCCGGAGCGAGCAGGTCGAGGGTCTTGCCGGACCCCTGCTCGCCGTAGACGCCGGTCGTGCGGTCGTAGCGGCACCACAGCTCCACCCCGCGCGGCTGAGAGGAGCGGCCCAGCCGCCAGCCGACGTCGTTTGGATCGAATCCTGACGTGAACATCCGACTCCCCTTCACCGTGCCCGACTGGGCCCGGACCGCTGGGCTCGCGCCGCCTGCAGCTGCTGGTGGGCCTGCTGGATGGCCACGCTGAGCGCGACCGGCGTCTGCGGGTCGTCGAGCACCGCCCGATTCGCGGCCCAGGCCCGGCGCGGGAAGCCGGCCGTCGCGCGGGCGCCCGGATCGGCTGCCCGGTCCGCAGCGGCGAGGGTGAGCAGCCGGGCGTTGTGCAGGGCGCCGGCGACCGGTTGCAGGTCGGTGGCGTCGACGCGGACCAGCCCGCCGGGCTGATATCCGCGCAGGTATGCGGCCACCCGGTCCTCGCGCGGCGGCACATCACGGGCGTAGGCGATCAGCGATCCTTTGTCGGCCCAGGACCGGACCGTGCGGTACAGGAGCTGCGTCGCGAGGGTGGGCAGGTGCTGAGCCGCGGACGTGACCGATGCGCGCAGGGACGCCGTCCAAGTCGTCGGGTCGGACGGGGCAGAGCGGAGGACGGCATGGAGTCGACCGGCTGCGGCCACGCCGGACGGTGTGTGCTCGTGGAAGCGGCGGCTGCCGTCGTCGTACGGACGCAAAGCGGCTCGGACGGCGCGCCAGGCGTCGGCCGCCGTCGTCTGACCTGCCGGTGGTGCGTCGGCCGAGCCGAGGCGCTCCGCGGCGGAGCTGAGTGTCTGGGCGGCGATCGTGTAAGCCAGAACCTCGGTGACCGACGGCGGATCACTGGCTCGGACCGTGGCCTGGAGAAGCACGCCGACGGCGTCGGGGACCACGCGTGCGGGGTCGACAGACGCCGGGACCGCGGGTCCTGGGACGGGGCGGTCGAGGATGGCGGCGTCAGCACGCGTCGGCGGTTGCAGCGCGGCTGCCTGCTGGACCAAGGCCGCCTGACGCTCGACCTCGGTGTGCCACTGCGTCGCCGGACCGGCAGGCAGGCGGTGGGCGACCACCTCGGCCAGCGGCGTCACGGTCTCGGCTACGGCGGTGGCGACGGCCCACCGGCTGGTCACGGTGGTGTGGTCGTACAGAACGCCGACGGTGTCGGCCGCGGCAGCCGCCAACCGGGTCAACGCCGACTCGGTCGCCGGAGCGCGGACGCCGAGCTCTGTGCAGGCGGCAGCCAGGGCGGCGACCTGTTGTTCGCGGCCATCGCCGGGGAACGGGGACACGCCGTCGCGGCGCAGGTGAGCCAGCGCCCGACCCAAGTGACCCAAGGCGGTGCCTGCATCGGCGCGCGCGGCTGCGCTGTCGTCCGTGGTCCGCGCTGTGTCGGCGAGGGCATCGAGCAGCTGCCCGAGCGAGGTGGCCATCAGCGTGGCGCACGCAGCGCGCGGTGGCCGTGTTGAGCCGCGGCGAGGACGTCGGGGTGCGCGAAGTCGTCAGCGGGCAGGTTGCCGAGAATGCGCAGCGCCTGCTCGACGAGCCGGTCGGGGTCCGTGGCGTCAGCCGTCGCGGGCACCGGACCGCTGGGCACGCGCAGGGCGGTGGCTGCGGCGAGGCAGTGCAGCTGCGCTGTTGGCTCGGCCTGGTCGTTGCGGGAAGCGGCGGCGAACAGTGCCGCAGCCTCGGCGCGGGCGGCGAGCAGATCCGCGTTCAGGCCGTCGTCGGTCGAGCTCATCGAGGGGTCTCCTTCACAGTGCGGACGGGTGGTGCCTGGATCGACGGTGCTGGGGAGGTCGAGCGGGAAGTGGTGCTGAGGCCGGATCTGTGGATACGACCGCGGATCGCGTCGCCGCGTGTGGACAGGAGGCGATGGACACGTCCTCGGCCGCCTCTGGACGGGTAGCGGTCCGGGCGGATGACCGCTCGCCCGGCGCGGAGCTGGCGCAATCCGAGGGCTTGCTCTGCTTCCCTCCGGGTGGCCATGCCGCCGCGGGCGTCGCCCGGGCGCCGGTGGCGGGCGACCAGGACAGCGGTGATGACCGCGGCGGTCAGCAGCACGAGCTCGGCAACGGCAACACACGCGTACACCGGGGTGGGCCCGGCGACCCGACGCAGTTGGTCGGGCGACAGGCCGCGGCCGGGGTTGCCGTCCAGCAGCCCGCCGAGAACGTGGGTGATCGTCTCGGTGCCATGCGGCCACACCCAGCCACCGCCCCACAACGCCGAGGCGATCCCGAGACCGACCAGGGCCGCCAACGCGACAGCGATCAGGGCGCCACCGGCCGCGGCGACGGCCAATTCCCATCCCCGGGCGATTGGCTGCGGGTCGCGACGCCGGAAGGGCGTCGTCACGCGCCGGTCCTGGTGCGGTGGTGGATGTCCACGTCCTGGTTCCTCTCTACCGGTCAGCCGGCGCTGGCTGCATGCAGGTCGACGCCGCGGCTGGTCAGCCACGGCACGGGATCGACGGACGCGCCGTCGAGGCGGACCTCGAAGTGCAGGTGGACGCCGGTGCTGTTGCCGGTGGACCCCTGGAAGCCGATCAGCGTCCCGGCGCTGACGCGCTGGCCGGCCGTGACGGTGTAGGCCGACAGGTGCGCGTAGCGGGTGGTCACCCCGCCGCCGTGGTCGAGTTCGACGAGGTTGCCGTAGCCGGCCAGACTCAGGCTTCCGTCGCGGTCGCAGTAGGCGCTGGTGCACTCGGCACGAACTGCGGTGCCGTCGGCGGCGGCGTAGACGGGGCCGTCGCGCGGGCCGGCGATGTCGGTCCCCGCGTGCCAGGTGCCCCCACGGGGTCCGTAGCCGGAGGTGACGGTGCCGGCGGTGGAGCGGATCCACGAGCCGGCCGGCACCGGCAGGTCCGGGCAGACGCCGGCCACTGCACCGCTCGCGTCGGCCGCGGTGGCTTGGGCGGCCGGCCAGAGCATGGTGGTCAGCTCGCTGGCGAGCGGCTCCCAGCGGGCGTACGCCGACCCGTACGCCGACACCTGGACTGCCTGAGCCGCCTGGGTCAGCGGGATGACTTGCCAGTTCGGCACTTCGACGAGCCGTCGGTAGAAAGCCTCGGCGGCGTAGACGGGGTCCATCAGCTGGGCGACGCTGCCCCAGCCGGCGATCCAGCGCTGTTGGAAGGTGTTCACGCTGTCGTGATCGGAGCCGAGCCCGTCATGCGGATAGGTCAGGCTGGTGGCGGTCACCGCGGCCTGTTCGGCGGTGAGTTCGGGGCTGCTGCCGTCGTTGGCGAGCATTCGGATGCGGGACTCCTGGTAGGCGGTGGCCAGCGCCACTGTGGCCGCGTACGGGTCGAGCCCTTGTGCTGCGGCGACGGTGACGATGGTCTGCGCGTGGCCCATCTGGACGCTGTCCAGTTCGGTGCCGGCGACGGAGGCGCCGGTGCCGCCGATCGAGCAGGCCGACGACGCCACCGACGTCGATGCATCCGGAGCGGCGAGAACCGCGAGCGGGATCAACAGAAGGGTGAGTACGCCGAACACTGGGACGGCGACGGGAGCGGCGGCCTTCCACAGCCATCGCTTCGCATACGCCCGGGCCAATCCCTCGGCCGTCCCGATCATGCCGGACGTCCTGTGAGGGCCTCGTTGGTGTCGGTCAGGGCCAGCTCGGGCGCGGTGAGGACGGTCTGCACCTTGAACGCCCGGTCGCCGACCAGCCACAGGGCGCGGCCCTGGCCGGCGATCGCCCAGCCGGTGACCACTCGTTGGGCGATGGGGGCCAACCCCAACATGGTGGCGAGCTCGTCGCCGACGGCTTGGTCCTGGCCGTGCAGCACCTTGACGTCGCACAGGTGCAGCAGGTCCCGGGCGATGGCCACCGCCTGGGAGGAGGCGTCGCCGGCGGTGAGCATGTCCGAGGGCTTGTGCGCGAGCAGGATCTGCACGTCGGCGTCGCGGCGGGACAGCCGCAGGTTGGCGTCCAGGCTCTTCATCGCCTCGGCACCGAGGCGCATCTGCCGCCAGGTCTCGTCGCGGATGACGATGCGCAGGTCACCCGGGTCGGCGATCTCGCGCATCGCCTGCCCCCAGGAGTTCAGGCAGGTCAGTGCGATGCCGACGGCCTGGTCACCGAGCGGCTCGAGACGGGACAGCGACAGCGACTGGATCGGCGCCCGCCAGTCGACCTCGATCGACGTGTGGTCGTCGAACAGCCCGGCCAACGAGCCCTTGACGAGGGAGCCGAGGGCATCACGCAGGGTGCGGGTGGCGTCGAGGAAGTGCCGCCGGTCGGCGTACCGGCAGCAGGCGACGAGCTCGTCGGTGGGCTCGTCCAGGGCTCGCCACAGCTGCGGGATGGTGGGCTCGGTCAGCCGGGTGGCGCCGCTGCGGTAGCCGGTGAGCAGGCGCAGCGCCTCGCCGACGGCGGTCTCCTCCACGGGGCCGAAGGGCACGTTCTGCGAGCCGACCAGGCCACGGATCAGCACCAGCCAGCGGGCGAACATGATGGCCTCGCGGCGGCGGGCCTCGGCGGCGTCGAGCTGCTCCCAGCCGTGGCCGAGCGGGCCGAAGGCCAGCGGGTTGACCCGGGCGGAGAGTCCGTGGCCGATGACGAACGGCTCCACGCCCAGCGCGCGGCACAGCGGCTCGTACTCGTCCTTGGTGTCGCCGAGGACGAGGGTTCGGTAGCCGTAGGCCAGCATGCGCAACGCGAAGGCCTTGACGGTGGCGGACTTGCCGCGGCCGGGCTTACCAAAGACCACGACGTTCGGGTTGGTGACCGGGATGTCGTCGTCGGTGACCCAGCCGACCGGATCGCAGTAGAACGCCCCGCCCGACAGTAGGTCGATGCCCATCTGCGCACCGGTGGGCGGCAGCCCGCTGGTGGCGATCAGCGGCCACACCACCGGCGTCTGCTCCGACGTCATTCGCCACACCGACAGCGGCGCGGTCGCCGCCGCCCGTCCCCGTCCACGTCCGCGCGGCCCGCGGCGAGACACCAGCTGGGTGAAAGGGCCCCGCTCGCGTGGCGCTCTGTCCACGGTGGGTTGCGCTGGCAGTCGGTGGCCGAAGTCGTCGAGGAGGACGGCGACGTCCCGGCCCCGGCGGAAGCCGCGGCGGTTCATCGCCGTCCCCTGCGGTCGGGCAGCCCCACACCGAGGGGTATGGCGGCGGCGGCGAAGCCGGAGTCCTGCGCCAGGTCCAGCCGCAACGGCACGAAGCCGGCAGCGCGGACCGACGCCGAGAGCCGGCGGCCATGCTCGTCCACCGGCCACGTGGCCGGGACGGTGACACAGGCCGCGACCGCCGGACGGACCAGCGCCCGCCCGGCGGCCAACTTCTCGTCTGCGGCACCGATCCGCTCGGTGTCGCGCCGCTGCCGGGCCCGCTGCCGGAAACCCATCCGGGCGCGCATCTCGTTACCGGTGGTGGCGCTCATGTCCTCCCGACCGACCAGCCGGGTGGCCCGGTCGAGCGGCAACGGGGCGAGGAACACCGTCAGACAGCGACGCTCCCCCGCCGTCGTCGGGACCAGCACCGGGGCCAGTGCGCCGAGCACCGCACCGGAGTCGGGCAGCAGGACGGTGTCGGTGACCGACGCCCACGCGTCGTGCACGTAGTGGCGCACCTCGGCGCGGGCCTGGGTGGGTCCGGCGGCGGCCATCGGAACCCCGGTCGCCAGCTGGACGCCGTTAGCGGCGGCCAGGTCGGCGGCGATCAGTTGGCCACGGTCGCCGGGGGCGAAGCCGGTGCGCACCGCGGCAGCGAGTGCCGGCGAGTCCAGCCAGGTGACGGCGGTGCAGCCGACCGGGCCACGCAAAGCACTCTCGACCTCGGCCATCACCCCGTGCAGGACCCGAGCGCGGCCGTCCACCCCGCCGCCGGACTCCTTCGCGGCGCGGCCGATCCGTCCCTCACCGACGACGACGGTCACGAAGGCCTCGGTCCGCACCGCGGCCGGGGTGAGAGTGGCGCCCAGCAGTGCGTTCACCCGGGCGGCCAGCGGCGCGGCGTCGGAACGGGTGTGGGTTCGTTCCCAGGCGGCGCGCTCGGCACCGTCGTCGGGCACGGTGCGCACCTGCAGGGCCAGGACGTCGATCAGTTCGGTGCGCGCGGCGATCTCGCACAGGTCGGCCAGGCCGGCGCCCATCCTGTCCCGCTCGGCCGGCTCAGCGAGGCCGATGCCGGGATGGTCGATCCGCGCCACGGACGCCCACGTGCGCGCCGCGGAGTTCTGCACGATCACCGGGCGGGTGAACAGCTGCCCGTAGGGCGGTCCGTCGTGGGTCCGGATGCCGGCGAGCACTCCGGGCAGGTCGGCCTCGGACAGGTTCTCGGCCGTCCCGGCGGCGGCCCGGGAGCCGAAGACCGTCCAGCCCATCGCTCCTCCAGTTGCGTGCAGACAGAGATCGCTGAACCAGCGGCCGGCCGCGCGCCCCCGGATGGGGACCAGCAGCACGGCGGCCAGCAGCGCCCACACCGGCAGCCAGATGGCGAACAGCCCCCATGCCTGCGCGTTCAGGGCCAACAGCGCCGGTACGCCCGTGAGGGTGACGAGGGCCAGCTGGGCGCCGGTCATCCCGAGGAACCAGCCGGAGACGTCGCGGGAGTAGTCGCCGTAGCGGACGGTGTTCATCGCGCGTCGTCCTGGTCGGGACCGATCGGGTCGCTCTCACCGGGCCGGTCAGGTGCGATGCCGTCGAGCCGCTCGGCGGGCCAGGCCGCGGAAGATGCGCCTCCGGGATAGTGAGCGCGCCCGTTCCCGCTCGGTCTCGTCAGCTGTGTTTCATCATCGTCGGGACGGCGCCCGCGGCCGCGTCCGCCGGGGGTCACCGTCCCTCCAGGGCGGCCGGTGCCGCGCGCCGGTACCCGGGCGGGCAGCGGCTGCCCGTAGTACGGGTGGGTGTCCCCGACTCCGGCGCCCGACAGCACGTCGGACGCCGAGGCCGCCACGCCCGCGGCCAGCCGGCCCGCCTGTGAGGTGCCGACGCTCAGCGCGCGCAGCGCTCCGGCGAACCGGCCGCCGGTGGCCGCGTCTGCGGTCGACTCGCCCTGTGCGCGGTCGCCGGCCAGCTGCGCCGCTGCGCCGGTGGCAGCCACCCCACCGGATGCGGCACCCGCCGCCGCGGTGGCCACGGCCGCTCGCCCGCCACCAGCTTTCTGCAGCGCGCCCATAACTCCGCCGGAGGCGGCCAGCGAGGAGCGCAACGCCGCCCCGCTCGACGTGCCGGGGTCGACGAAGGCCAGCAGCCGGAACAGCGCCAGCGGACAGATGGCTCCGAGCAGAATGAGCAGGCAGCCGACCACCGCCATACCGATTGCGGCCTCGGTGCTCGTCTCCTCTGCACCGGCGACGATGCCCTCGGTGATGGTCACTCCGACGCCGAGGACGAGCACGGCGACCGGGGCGATCAGCAGCGCGGCGAGGAACCAGCGGAGGCTTCGCCAGAACCAGGTGCTCGACGTCTGCGCCAGCAGCCCTCCTGCCGAGATCGCCGAGGTCGCGGCCAGCACGATCAGCGCCGCCTCGCGGACCAGCATCAGTAGCAGGTAACCCACGCTGGCCGGCACCAGCAGGAAGATCGAGCTGACCCCGAGCACGGTGGCGACCGTGCCGTCGACCAGGTCGCGGCTCACGCTGATCGACGGGTCGAAAGCGGCCATGGTGTCGATGTCGAGCAAGCTGCGCAGCAAGGCGGTGGTCAGTCCGGAGACGCCGGTTACAAGCAAGGCCGCTACCCCGATGTAGCTGGCCCAGACCAGCCCGAACTGCAGCAGTCCGATCAGCAGCCGGCCTAGCGTCTGCCCGTCCCGGCGCATCGCCGCGACAGCCAGCTGCACCATGGCCATCAGCGCGGCCACGGTCGCGCCGATGCCGAAGGTCACCGGATATACCGCGGCGAGCGGGCCGCCGGCCGACAGATCCGGGGTGGCCAGCGCGTCGATCACTGAGAACGCCAAACCCAGCAGCCACAGCCCGGCCTCCCACAGCGACAACATGGCATTGACCCAGACGTCCTCGACCACGGCGCCGGCTGCTTCGCCGACCGCGCAGAACGGGTTGATCGGCAGGCACGGCAGCGAGCCGCCCACCCCCGGAACCGCCGGGAACGCCACCACGGTGGAGTCGGCTGCAGCCGGACCTGTGGACAACCAGCAGATCGCCAGCGACAGAAGAAGGACCGCTCCCAGTCGGCGCCCCCAACCGCTACGCCCGCCGCGTCGCTGCTCAGACATAGCGCAGGTCCCGGTAGCCGGCTGCGATAGCGGCCTCGGTGCCTGGCCAGACAGACGGCGCCGGCGCGGGCTCCTCCCCTGGGCCGATGACCCACCGGTCCCCGACCCAGGCCATGCGCTGGCAGTCGGCGATGGCGATGCGGGCGGTCTGCTCCACGGTGACGGTGAACTCGAAGTTCACGCACACCACGGCGAAGTCCTCGCCCACAGTGCCCTTGATCAGCCCCATCACCGGACGGACGACGATCGCCAGCTGAGGCGACCCCGCACCGGACAGGCCCGCCGCAGACAACAGGCTCGCCATGCCGTCCACCCCGGACCACGTCTCCGGCGTCGGTCCGCTCGGAGCGGCCCAATCCGCGATCACCCGTCGCACGCCGTCCATCGAGCCGCTCTGCATCGCCGTCACGTCGATCGCCGCCAACTGCGCCAGCGCACCCTCCGGAGTTCGCGGAAAGCCGGTAGGCACGTCCGCTGGGCCAACGCCGGTGGCGCGCGGCAGCTCGAGAACGCCGGCAGCCTGGTTCGAGACCGGCCCAGGCAGCGCGTCATGCGGGTCGGCGGTCGGCATCGGCGCGGCGGCCAGCGCATCCTGCCGCGACATGTCCGGGGCAGGAGCTGCAGCCCGTCGTGCAGCGTTCCCCTCGTCCGGCTCCTCGGTCAGCCCTCCGACAACTGCCAGAACCAGTCCAGCCAGCACCGCCATCGCCACCACCGCGCTGACCACGAGCGTCGCCAGGAGGTACGCCGGGCTCCACTCCGGCGTACCGCTCCCGTGGACATCGGGACGGCGGCGCATCAGGTGCACCCACTGCCGGTGATCGATCCCAGGATGACCAGGATGACCGTGTAGGTGATGGCCACCATCACGACCACCGCGATGCCCATCGCCCCGTACCGGGAGGCATGCGGATGGGAGAACATCCGGCCCACCAGGACCGAGCCCAGCGACACGACCGCGGCGATCCCGATCAGAGCCAGAACCCCCCACTTCACCCACGCCGTCACCTGATCGGCAAAGGCCTCCACTCCCGGCGGCGCCTCCGGGCAGACCGCCGCGGTGAGCTCCACCGGCGCCGCGGTGGCAGGCCCCGCCGTCAGCACGACCAGGCCCAGGGCGACGAAGGCGACGGCTGCGGCCGTTCGTACCGCGGCATGTGCAGTCCGGCGGGGATTCACCGGGCCTCCCCCGCCGCGCCCGGCTGAGACGATGCCGCCCGACGCCGATGCCGCAGTGGCACCGCGGGCATCAGCAGCGCGACCAGCGACCGGCCGGCGGCCTCCACTCCTTTGGGCAACCGGTCCCCGGTCAGACCGGCGGTCTGCAGTCGTCGGTCGATCGGAACTCGGACCACCCGCCCCTGC
The DNA here is from genome assembly GCF_011758655.1 of Modestobacter marinus. Taxonomy (NCBI): domain Bacteria; kingdom Bacillati; phylum Actinomycetota; class Actinomycetes; order Geodermatophilales; family Geodermatophilaceae; genus Modestobacter; species Modestobacter marinus. Next base: position 353,881 of record NZ_JAAMPA010000003.1, on the reverse strand, counting down.
GACCGCAAGTCGCGGAACCGCGGACCAGCGTTGGCCTTCACCACCTGAGGCCAGCGCGCCGCGCCCACGACGGCCACCACCACCGGCTGCTCGGCCAACTGGCTCAGCAGGTGTTCGGTCAGTCGCGCCCCGGGCACGGTCGGCCGGCAGACGACGACGGTGCGCGTGCGGCCGGCGGCCAGTCGGTCCAGGTCATCCGGAGCAGGCAGCCCGAGGTCGAGGACGGTGACCGCCGGTTCCTCGTTGATCGGGAGGACCGGCCAGCCGTCAGGCTCCACGTCCGCGACGCGGCGGTCGATCGTGACGCGGTCGCGGGAGCCCCGTCGCCAAGCGCCGGCGGCGTCGGTGCCCAGCTCCGCCGACGCTGCGGCGATCAGTCCCGACCGGCGGGGATGCGCCGTCTCCACCAGGTGCACGCGCCGGTCGGTGGCTGCGGCGGCATCGCTGATGGCCAGCGCCACCGTGGAAGCGCCCGCACCGGCGTGTGCCGCTACGACCGTGATCCAGTCAGCGGCCAGCGCGCCGCTGTCACCCCTGCCTGGGACAGCCGCGGGCGCGCTGTCACCCCCGCTCTCGCTTCGCGACGGCGTCCTGTCACCACTGTCAGCCCACCGCTCGCACCGTGCGTTATCCCGGGCCCAGGGCGCCTTGCTGTTCCCGTCGGACCATGAGCGGCGCGGGGTTAGATCCGGTGCACCCACCGGAGCAGGGTTCTCGGACACGGAGAGCTCGTGGAGACGCGTCGACGCCACCGGCCTGGTTGCGGCGGCTCGCGGACGACGGACACGCAGCTCGCGAAAGGCCTGCTGGATTTCCGCGACCGACAGCTGTCGATCGTCGGGGTCGACGTCGCCGCCGTTGGCCACACCGCCCGTCACGGCGCCGGCTTCGTCGAAGTCCCGCAGCAGCGGGCTCACGCGACGGCCGCCAGATACTGCCGAGCCACGCCGCGCAAGGTGGTCAGCGTGCGGTTTCGCCGGCGGTACAGCGTGCGCGTCGTGATGCCGTGCGCGGCGGCGACCGCCTGGTCGGCGCACCGGTGTTGACGGTCGCGGCTGCACTCGGTGGCGATCAGCAGTGCGACGTCCTCGGCGTCGACCCCTGAGCGCACCGCCCACTGCAGCAAGTCGACGACGTCGAGGTCCTCCCCCTCCTCGCCGGCAGAGGCAGACGCGATCCGAGTGATGTCGCCGGTCGCCGTCAGGACCTCGACCCGGTCGGGGTGATAGCGGCTGCTGGGGCGCAGTTCGGCGAGTACCGCCCGCCGGGTCTCGGCGCGCAGATTCGCCGCGATCGCTCGAGGCCGGCGTCGCCACGGATAGCAGCGGATCTGGCAAGCAAGTTCACCGACGACCACGGCGAGGATGTCGGGGTTCAGGTCTGCGAGCTGCCTGGCCATCGTCCGCACCAGCCCGCTGAGCAGATGAAGCGTCAGCAGCAGCGCGTCGTCGTCGCGGCCACCGTCAACAGCGGCCAGACGGACGAGCGCGGCGAGCACTGCGTCGCGGCGATCGTCCGTGTAGCCCTCGGCCCAGACGGCGAGCAGGTCGTGGACGCTGCTCAGCCCGGCCAGGCCTGGTTCGGTGGCTGCCCAACGGACGAGGCTGGCGTCGCCGTCCAGACGTGCGGCGAGCGCCGGCCAGCTGCCGACGATGGTGGGGTCGTGGAACATGTGCGGGTCCTCCGGCATCGGTCTGATGCCGTCGACGCTCCGCAGAGATGTTCAACGAGTTGTCACCCTCGGCAGGGGTGACAGGTGACCGTCACGTCACCCCGTGACCAGCGCTGTCCCGCTGTCGCGTCCCGGGAGTCTCGGCATCCCGCAGTAAGGGGGGTGACGGCGCGGACGACGGCGCGCTGGGCCTGCTGACACGGTGTTCGGCCCTCGCGGAAGTGGCTTTGCCTCGGAAAGCTGTCGGTTGTCGCCTCTACCGTTGCCGCATGATCATTGAATCCAAGCGCTTCGTCGGCGGGCACGAGATCAAGCCTGGCGCGCGCATCCCACAGCCCACGAACCTGCAACACAGTCCTCTACAGCTGTTTGCCGTCTGCGATGAAGTCAATCCGGATCGTTGGCACGCTGAGATCACAGTGCTCGGTAAGACGGTGCTCGAGACTGAGCAGTACGACACCGACTTCCAAGCCGCACGGGCCGCCGAACAGCGGCTGGTCGACAAGTTGACTCTCTTGCTTGCCGAGTAGTTCAGCATCACCTCGGGGCGGAGACGCCTTGCGGCCGGCTTAGGAGACCTTGGCCCCATCTGGCCTCGGAGTCTCTCCGCCGGCATTGGAGCCTGAGCTTCTGAGAAGGCACCTCCTGACCGTGGTGCCTAACTGCGGGGTGACCGATTGTGCTCAGAAGGGCAGCGGTTTGAGGTGCTCGGTCAGCTCAGTCATCTTCACCAGGTAACGGGCCGCCACCTGCAGGTGCGTGAAGGCGGTGTCCTCGTCGATTATCTGCCCGGTCGGGTGACCCGCGTCGTTGCGGCTGACGCGGAGCAGATCCGCGATGGCGTCAAGGGTGAGGTTGTCTGCGAGCCCAGTGGGCAAGTCTGACCTGATCGGTTCCAGCCGCTTGCGAAACTCCTCGAAGCGCTTGTAGTAGCTGCTCGCCGGGTTCGTCAGCAGCTTCCGCATCTGGGGCGAGTCGCCTGGCTGCCCGTCGATGAAGGCCTGAGCGAGATGCCCGAATGCGCTCTCCGAAGCGACCCCGAGCATCACCGAGGTGGCCAAGAAGCACCGGGCATTGAAGGCGCCCAGCGCCTCCTCCACGTAGCGCAAGGTGGCAACGTCCATGCTCGGGGCACGCTCGCGCAGTCGCTTCAGGTAGCCAGTCGGGTCGCGCGGCTCCCAGCCGCCGCCAGCGGCCACCTTGATGCCGAGGGCAGATGCTCGCCATCGCCAGTTGTCGGTGCCCGATCCCTGACCCGCCCTGTCGAGGTAGGCGAGGCCGTCGCCGACGAGCGCCCACAGGGCCTCGGATGCTTGGTGCGCTCGGCAGCCGAACCACTCCATGGAGCTTCGCTCGAATGCGGTGAAACGGGTATCGGCCTGAGGGGTGGCTAAGTGTCGGAGCACAGCGTTTCGAAGTTCATCCACGACGCCCACCTAACCCGGGACTGCTGCACGACCAGGTGACAGGTTGGGTCAGGCAGCCTGAGCGGCCAGTGTGGGGACGATGGTCTCGTACTCGATGGGCGTGAGTCGACCGAGGGCGTCCTGACGCCGCCGGCGGTGGTAGGTGCGTTCGATCCAGGTGACGATCGCGATCCGCAGCTCTTGCTGGGTGCGCCAGTGGCGGCGGTCGAGCACGTTCTTCTGGAGCAGGGCGAAGAACGATTCCATGGCCGCGTTGTCGCCGGCCGCGCCGACTCTGCCCATCGAGCCGGACAGCTGATGCCGGTTGAGGGCGCGCACGAATTTCCGGCTGCGGAATTGGGATCCGCGGTCGGAATGCACGATGCAGCCGGCCACGTCAGCGCCGTCGGCATGGCGCCGGGCGACGGCGTTGTCCAGCGCGGTGACCGCGAGCCGGGACTTCATCCGGGAGTCGATGGAGTAGCCGACGATCCGGTTGGAGTGCACGTCCTTGATCGCGCACAGGTAGAGCTTGCCCTCGGCGGTGCGGTGTTCGGTGATGTCGGTCAACCACACGGCGTTGGGCGCCTCGGCGGTGAACACCCGGTTGACCCGGTCGTCGTGCACCGGCGGGCCGGGACGGCCGCCCTTGCCCCGGCGAGGCTTACCGAACGCGCTCCACCAGCCGTTGGTCGAGCAGATCGCCCAGGCGGTCCGGGCAGTCATCGGCTGACCGTTCGCGGCGGCCTCGTCGACGAGCAGGCGGTAGCCGAACTCCGGATCGTCCCGGTGGGCGTCGAACAGCGCATTGGCCCGGTGCGCCTGGGTGAGGTCGCTGGTGGTGACCGGGTCGGCCAGCCACCGGTAGTAGGGCTGGCGGGCGATCTTGAGAACCCGGCACGTCACCGTCACGGCGATCCCGTCGACGGCGAGCTCACGGACGAGCGGGTAGATCATTTTCCCGGCAGATTCGCCTGCGACAGGTAGGCCGCCGCGCGGCGCAGGACCTCGTTCTCCTGCTCGAGCAACCGGATCCGCTTGCGGGCCTCGCGCAGGTCCGCGTTCTCCGCCGCCGTGGTCCCGGGCTTGACGCCGTCTTCGACGTCAGCGGCCTTCATCCAGTTCGTCAGACAGGACTCGCTGATCCCGAAGTCGGCAGCGATCTGCTTCAGGTGCTGGCCCGGCTCACGGTTGCGGGCGACGTTCACGACGTCGTCGCGGAACTCCTTGGGGTAGGGCTTGGGCACGGTGAACATCCTTCCAGCGGCACCTCTCGGCACCACAGATCAGATGTCACCTACTCGTGCAGCAGTCCCCCCGGTCCCCCACTATCCCCGAGGGCACTGGCGCCAGACCCGTCGTGCCTGCTACTGCCGCGGCTTCAGTCGCGCCGCACTACAGCGGGTTGATGCCGCCGCCCTGCTAACCCTTGCCGAGCACCGCACCCAGGCCTCTACCGACTCGATCCTTGAGAGATCTTCACGCAGTACAGATGCAGAAGAGTGCGGCCAAGCTGCTCGCTCGGTGCAGGATGGAGTTGACCCGCTTGCGTGGACACCTCGTTCCTGCGGTCTGAGGTTCAGGCCGCGGTGGTGAGAGTGTGCCGTGCTTCGAAGGTCGCCGGCGCGATCTGGCCGAGAGCCGAGTGCCGCCGGCGCGGGTTGTAGAACGTCTCGAGGTAGTCGAAGACGGCGAGCTTGGCCTCGCGTCGGGTGGCGAAGCGACCGCCGGGCTGCTGGTCGAACAGTTCGCACTCGAGGGTGGCGAACACGCTTTCAGCCAGGGCGTTGTCGAAGCAGTCCGCGACGCTGCCCATGCTGGCCAGCGCCCCGTGCCGGCGTAGCTCGCGTTCCAGGGCGTGGGAGCTGTACTCCCCGCCGCGGTCGCTGTGGTGGATCACGCCGGGCACCCGGCCGCCACGTCGGTGCACCGCCATGGTCACGGCGTCGACGACGAGGTCGGTCTTGCGGTGGGAGGCCATCGACCAGCCGATGATCATGCGGCTGAACACGTCGGTGACGCAGGCCAGGTAGAGCCAGCCCTGCACCGTGGGCACGTAGGTGTGGGGTCGGGCCGCAGCGCGGTGCCGGTCTTTCGACCGGTCCGTTTCTGCGGCCCGCCTCCCGAACCGGACGTGCGACTTCCACCGCATCCGGCTCTCCGCGTGTTCATGCCGCCGTGGTGGCGCTTGTCCATGGGGTCGGGATACGAGTGCCCCGGTAGCGGTAGCGCTCGATGGCGACTGCCGTGGGCCGGAAGAACTCGATGCCTTCCGCGCGGATCTTCCAGCCAGGAAGGAACCGGCGGACCAGGGTGTGCATGTTCAGTCGGGGGTGTCGTTTGCGCAGCCAGCCAACGATGCGCCAGAAGGCGTAGTGGTCGACGTAGCCGAAGGTGCGCGAGGACACTCCGTGACGGAAGTAGGTGCACCAGCCCCGCAGCACCGGGTTGATCCGGCGCAGCAGGTCAGCAAGCGTTCGGTGGCTGGCTCGGCGGGTCAGCGTCCGCACCTTGTCCACGATGGAGGCCAGCGCCTTCTTCGCGGGGTAGGTGTAGATCGCCTTCTTGCCGGTCCGACCTGCCCAGCGGCGGCGTTGAATGCGCCAGCCGAGGAAGTCGAACCCGTCGTCGATGTGGCAGACCCTGGTCTTGGCCACCGAGAGGCGCAGGCCCATCGGCGCCAGCACTGCGCCAACTTCGTCCCAAAGCGCTTCGGCGTCGCCGCGCTGGCCGTGCAGCAGGATCACGAAGTCATCCGCGTAGCGGACGAGTTTCATGACCGGCTGCCCGGCACGACGACGCTTGGCGCGTGTCCAAGACGGGCCGAGCGCCGCCCATTTTGCGGCGAAGTGCTCGTCCAGCACGGACAGGGCGATGTTGGCCAGCAGCGGTGACAGGATCCCGCCCTGCGGAGTGCCGGTGATCGTCTCCCGGTTCAGCCCGTCCTCGGAGAGAACGCCTGCCTTCAGGAACGCCGTCACCCAGCTCAGCACGCGTTTGTCTCCGATCCGATGCCGCACTCGGCCCAGCAGGGCCGAATGGTCGATCTGGTCGAAGCACGCCTCGATGTCTGCTTCGAACACCCACTCGTAGTTCCGGGTGGGTGAGGCGAGATAGTGAATCTCGGCGATCGCGTCCTGCGCTCGGCGCCTCGGGCGGAAGCCGTAGGAACACGGCTGGAAGTCCGCCTCGAAGATCGGCTCGAGCACCAGCTTCAACGCCGCCTGCACGACCCGGTCACGGGTAGTCGGAATCCCCAGTCGCCGCAGCTTGCCCGACGTCTTGGGAATCGTCTTCTCCCGCACCCGCTCCGGCGAGAACTGCCCGGCCTTCAACTCGCGCCGAAGATCAGCCAGCAACTCACCGGCGCCATCGCCGACCGATCGCGGTGCGATCTGATCGACTCCGGCGGTTCGCGCACCGGCGTTGCCCCGCACCCGGTCCCACGCGACGGTGAGAAAGGCCGGGTCATAGACGAGGTTGGCCAGGTCATCGAAGCGGCGGCCAGGATCGGCCGCCGCCCAACGGTGCAGCTTGGTCTGCATCGCCAGTACCCGTGGGACGGCTTGGGACAGCTCCGGCCACGGTGCGTCGGTGTTCACCGTCGACCTCCTGATGATGCGGCTTCGCCGCGAACACACTGGACCCCTTCGCCATGTGACCGGCTTTCCCGGCCTCGGACTACTACGGGTCCTCCGCCCCATCCCGCCGGCATCGGCCGGCGATGCGCGTTCCCGCCGGGCAGCTGGCTGCTGCCCGGGAAGGGGACCGGCGGGATGGTTCCCACGTTCACTCTCGAACCGTTCGACGGGGTCGGCGCCCAGCTATGCCCCTGCAGCATCGCCACGGCTACGCCGCAGGCCTTCACCGTGGCCTCCCGACCGGCGACATCGACCGGCCCAGGAGTTCCCCGATCGGCCACGCTCTTGGCCATGCCGATCGAGTGCGCGCTGCTATCCAGCCCAGATCCGCCAGGTTGGAGCTGGTGGCTCTCTTGAGGGGCGTTCAGCCGCTGGTTCCTCACGTACGCCTTTCCGTCTCGCTTGCCGGACCCGAGCCATCTGGCGGTGCTGACCCGTTCCGTCGTTGTCAGGGCTGCTTCCGCTCTCCTCCGCATCCCCGGAATCAAGCTGCCCTCAGCTTCACCGGCCCGCTGCGACGGACCGGCCGCGGTGTCCTTCCACCACCGCACGGTTCGAGAGCGCCTCGTGGCGCTCAACGTCGGCCACCCACAGCTGGTTCGGCGCGGTCGCCACGAACTTGCGGTCCACCCGGTCTGGGGCGGCCTCCGCTCGCGGGTCTTGCTGGGTGATCGAGAACGACCGCTTGCGCCGGTGACAGCCGACGATCTCAGCCTGGCGCATCAGCCGGGCCACGCGCTTGCGCCCCACCTGCACGCCAGCCTCGGCGAGCTCGGCATGGATCCGGGGCGCGCCGTACACCCGGCGGTTGTCGTCGAAGGCCGTGCGGATCTGGGTGGTCAGCACCTCGTCGGCCACCGTCCGCGCCGAGGGTGGGCGACGCAGCCAGGCGTAGAAGCCCGAGCGGCTGACCTTCAACAGCCGGCACAGCGCGGCAACGTCATAGTGTGCCTTCTCCCGGTCGATGAAGGCGAACCGCGTCACCTCGTCGACTCCGTCACGAAGAAGGCCGCCGCTTTTTTCAAGATCTCCCGCTCGGTCTTGAGCTTCGCGTTCTCCCGCCGCAGCCGGGTCAGCTCGGCCCGCTCCTCGGCCGTCAACGGCAGCAGCCCGCTGGAGTCGGGCTCGCCCCGCTCGGCGCGGTCGGCCTTGACCCAGTTGCCCAACGTTGTGTCGTTGATCTGCAGGTCACGAGCGACCTCGGCGACCGTCTTCCCGGTCGCGCGGACCAGCTCCACGGCCTGCTCCCGGAACTCCGGTGAGTACTTGCTCGGTCGGCCCATCAGGACCCCTTCCTCGGGCGATGTGCCCAAGATCAGGGTGTCCACCGAAGCGGGTCAACTCCATTCTCCGGCGGTCTGTGGATAGTGGGCCTGTCTCCACATCCCCGGATGCAAGGCGTCCTCCGCGCCTGTGCCGCGTCGTTGCTAGAGCCCGAAGGCCCCACCCTCGACAAGAATGACGACACCGAGGCCGATGAGGACCAGCGGGAACAGCACGTCCTCCCACCGCTCGAGGAACTCAGCGATCGCCTTTCGAGTGGCGACGAACCGTGCCGCGACGACCAGCACGGCGACCAGGGCCAGGAAGACGACGCAGTAGGCGACAATGCCGGCGGTACCGATGGTGGCGAACACCGGTACGTACACGCCGATGTTGTCTCCGCCGTTGGCGAAGGTGACCGCGGCGACGGTCAGCGCGGCCACCGACTTGCCGGCGACCTTGTCCTCGTCGTCGTCATCGTCGTCGTCGCTACGCCAGGCTCGCCACGCCGCGAGCAAGCCCAAAGCCAGCGGGATGAGCCCGAAGTACGGAATGGCGTCCTCGGGCAGGAAGCTCCGCGCTCCCAGGGCGACCAGCACCGCCGCGGCCAGGATGGCGCCGAAACCGAGGTACTGGCCGGCGAGGATGCGCGCGGTGGTGCCTGACTGGCCGGCGCCGCGGGCGTAGAACAGCGACAGCACGATGATGTCGTCGATGTTGGTGGCCACGAACAGGCCGATGGCCTGCGCGGTCCAGGTCGCGAGTTCCATGACGCCCTTTCAGGAAAGTGGCCAGCCCCGCCAAGGCGGGCCGGTCCGGCCGTCGGCCGGTGTGATCGGGTACCTCGGGGTGCACGATCGGGATCGCTGTTCGCCTATGGCATCGGCGTTGGACGATGTTAACAGCATGCGCGGGCCGCCCGACAGGTGCCGCTGCTGCGCCTGCACCGTCCCGTGCTGCTCGATGGCGGCACGGAGCCCTGGCCCTGGATAAGGCCGAACTCGAAGCTTTCATCGTCAATAACCGATACTAGCGAGTTCGACCGATGGAGGCTGTGGCGTGCTGATGAACCGGATCGAGACGATGGTGGTGGACAGTGGTCCCCGGCGAGGGCTGCAGCGCTGGTACGAGACACCCGCATTACTGCGGCTCGGGGGCAAGCTCCCGCCCGGGTCGCGCGCTCTGGAGCTGGGCTGCGGAGCCGGCTACGGCACGGGGCTGATTCTGGAACAGTTCGGTGCCGAGCGGGTGGATGCCATCGACCTGGACCCGCAGATGGTGGCGCGGGCCACCCGGCGGCTGGCACCCTACGGCGGCCGGGTCCGCCTCAGCACCGGCGACGTCACGGATCTGCGGCGGGTGCTGGACGCCCCCGACGGCGGCTACGACGCGGTCTTCGACTTCGCGATCCTGCATCACGTCGAGGACTGGCAGGCAGCCGTGGGTGAGATCGCTCGCGTGCTCCGCCCCGGAGGTCGCTTCTACTTCGACGAGGTCACTGCCGACGCACTGGCCACCCGGGGCTACCGCTGGCTGTTCGAGCACCCCACGCACAACCGGTTCACCGCGGCCGAGTTCGTCGCCGAGCTCGAGCGCCAGGGACTCGCCGTCGGCAGTCGGTGGCTCACCCGCATCCGGGGGCACTACCTGCTCGGCGTCGCCGACCGGGCGGCTCACGCGCCAGCCTGAGCGACTGTCCTTCGCCGGACGGCACCCGCCCGCCTCGTTCAGCAGTGCAGCCGCAGCCGGCACGCCCGGCAGCTGCTGCTCAACATTGCCCGGCTCCGGCCGGGGCGGCACGTCCACCGCGCGGCGCCGGGCACTGTGAACCGACCTGCCTGTTGCCCAGGTCCCGGCCACCACCTAGCATCGTTGCGTGGCGATGAAAGCGCAGCGGAACGCCCCGGCCGCGATGGCGTCGGCCGGTAGCGAGACCGCCGCCCTCTCTCCTGCGGCATCGCTGTTCCACAGCCTGTCCGACCCGACCCGGTTGGCGATCCTGCGCCACCTGGCAGCCGGCGAGCAGCGTGTGGTGGACCTGACGACGCGCCTGGGCTTGGCCCAGTCGACGGTGTCGGCGCACCTTGCGTGCCTGCGCGACTGCGGACTGGTCAACTCGCGCCCGCAGGGCCGGGCGTCGCTGTTCTCCCTCTCGGCCGGGCCGCGGCTCATGGCACTGCTCGCCGCGGCCGAAGGGCTGCTGGCAGAGACCGGGGACATTGTCGACCTGTGCCCCACCCACGGTGCGGCTGCCCGAGCAGCCGCAGACACCTGCTGAGCGGCTCAGGCAGCCGGACCGCAACACCGTGACGGAGAAGGTCGAGTGCCGTCGACCAGACGCCGCGGGACAGCAGGCGGCGGGGGCCGCGGATCGGCGCTCGCCCTGCCGGGTCAGGAGTGGGCAGCCAGCTCGTGGCCGGTGTGGGCGACCATCTCCAGCTGGAACGTGCTGTGCTCGACGCTGACCGGGAAGTGCTCGGCTAGGCAGGCCTGCAGCTGGTCGAGCACCTGTGGCGCGTGACCATCGAAGAAGCACCGGTCCTCGACCACGACGTGGGCGGTCAGCACCGGCAGGCCGCTGGTGATCTGCGAAGCATGCAGGTCGTGCACCTCCAGCACGTGCGGCAAGGCCAGGAGGTGGCGGCGGACATCGTCGAGGTCCAGCCCCGGCGGGGTGCTCTCCAGCAGAACCGCCACGGTCTCGCGCAGCAGCTTCAGCGTGCGGGGAACGATGAGCGCGGCGATGAGCAGCGAGGCCACCGCATCAGCCTGCTGCCAGCCCGTGACTGCGATGACCACGGCGGCGACCAGCACCATAACCGAGCCGAGCGCGTCGTTCATGACCTCCAGCAGCGCCGCGCGCATGTTGACGTTCCCGTCGCGCGCACCGCCGCGAATGAGCACCCAGATGCCGAGCGCGTTGGCGGCCAGGCCGATGCCGCCGAAAACCAGCACCGGCGTGGCCGCCACCTCTGCCGTCGCCGGCTCGAGCAGGCGGCCGACCGCCTCGACGGTGACCAGCACACCCACGGCCAGCAACACCGCCGCCTGCAGCGTCGCGCCGAGCACCTCGGCCCGCCGGTAGCCCCAGGTGCGCTGAGCGGTCGGCGGACGCAGCGCCAGCGTGGCCGCGACAAGTGCGATGAACAGGCCGGCGGCGTCGGTGCCGGCGTGCGCGGCGTCGGCCAGCAGCGCCAAAGAGCCCGACAGCAGCGCGCCAACGACCTGGACGACGAGCACCGAGGCGGTCAGCGCGAGCACGACCGCCAGTCGCCGGCGGTTGCCCTCCGCACCGTGGTGACCGTGCGCGTGGTCGTGTCCGCCGCTCATCGCGGCACTTCCTGAGTAGCGGAGAGGCGGCCGATGCCGGGCACGAACCGGCCGGCCTGCGAGGCGTAGGTGGCGTACGCCCTGCCGTGCGCGCTGCGGAGGTATGGCTCTTCGACGACCCGGACTTGCAGCTGAACGGCGGCCACAAGTGCGACCAGCGCCAGCACGCTGATCCAGGTGGGCACCATGAGCACCACCCCGGCCTGGGCGGCGACCATCGCGGTGAAGATCGGGTTCCGGACATGCGCGAACACGCCGCCGGTGACCAGGTCGGTTCGCTCGGCCGGGTCGACGCCGATCCGCCACGAGGCGCCCATGCCGGTCTGCGCGGCCAGCGTCGCGGCGAACCCGCCCAGCGCCAGCAAGAGGCCGGCGGCCCGGACGCCCAGCGGCGGGTCGGCGGTCACGACGTCGGCGACGGCCAGCAGCGGGCCGACCAGGCCCAGCACCATCGCGACGGCGAACAGCACCCCGCCCCACCAGCCGGCGTCTGCCGGAGAACCGGAGATGCCGACGAACCCGGTCGACCCGGTGCGGCGCAACTGGACCCAGGACCGCACACCGAACAGCACAACGAGGGCGATGACGTAGAGGACGAGCGCGGCGACGGTCACGACGCGGCCCCCGTTCCGTACACCGGGCAGAGCGCGACCTGGTCACCGGTCGCGGCCAGCAGCTTCTCCGCCGAGGCGAGCAGCGAGAGCAGCTCCGGCTGGGTGCTCAGCGACCACAGCGACGCACGGCCCTGCGGCTTGCTCTCGGCCAGGCCGCAGTCCCGCAGGCAGGCCAGCGCCGCGGACACCGAGCTCTGCGCCGGACCGTCCAGATGCCGAGTGAGGTCCACGACCCGGTGCGGGCCCAGCATCAGGTGGCGGACGATCGCCAGCCGCATCGGGTCACCCAAACTGCGGAACAGGGACGCAGCCGTCGACAGCGCAGCAGCCTCATCGACCGGCGGCGCGGTCGTCTCCGTGTTCGTCGTCATTGGCACAGCGCCGGCTCCATTCATCGCGTGGAGACGATGATAGCGCCAAGCGTCAAAGATCAACTGTCGTTCCGCTCCACACCCCGGAGGACCTACGCCGGAGTCCCGGACCCTGAGATCAGGTGGCGGCCGTGCTGATGGCAGGAAGGAGCGCCTGCTCCGCTGCGGCTGCATCAGTGTCCAGCACGGGCGGCGGCGTGGGGGTGCGAGCCAGACCTACGGCAAGTCCGATGGTGGCGGCGAAGAGGATCACCTCAGCGCCGGCCAGCCGAAGAAAGGCAGCCGGCCGCTCGGCCCGCAGTGCCGGAAGTGTTCGGCGGCGGTGCCAGGCGGCGAGCCCCAGCAGTCCCACGAAGGCCGCGACCTTCGCCAACAGCACGACCCCGTAGCCGGTGCCGACCAGCTGATAGGGGCTGGAGAACCGCGTGTAGGCGGTGACTGCACCGCTGCCGGCGACGACCACCGCCAGCGGTAGGGCGAGGCGGCTGAACCGCTCGACCGCGGTGACGCGCCCCGGGCCGGCGAGCCGAGCGGCGAGCATCAGCGCCAGCAGGCCACCGGCCCACAGCACGACGCCGAGCACGTGCAGTGCGACGGCGGTGACGGCGAGGTTGTGGTCGGCTTCGTCGGCGGAGTGGGAGGTGAAGGCCGGCGGAATGGTCGCGGCCAGGGCGATGAGGAGCAGCACCCGCGCCCCGGCCGGGTGCAGGACGGTTCGGGCGAAGGCCGCCACCAAAGCGGCGAGGGCGGCAACGATCACGAGATTGCGGCCCTGCTCGACGCTCTCGACGAAGCTCCAGACGCCGCGCAGGGAGACCGCCGAGAACCCCGTGCCCAGGAAGTCGGCCAGCAGCACCGGCAGCGAGGCCAGCGAGGCCAGCGCCCAGGCCACTGCGCCCCAGCCGGCCAGGCGCACCCACCGGTAGCCGGCCGTGCTGAGCACCGTGTCACCGGGCACCAGAACCACGGCTCCGAACAGGCAGCCCACCGTCAGCACGGCGGCCGCGTCGGCGATCAGCCGCAGAGCGGGCACCAGCCAGGCGATAACGGGCGGCGGGGCCGGGATGCCCGGCACCGAGACAACGTCAGCGGCGCCGCCGGCCCACAGCGTGAGCAGGCAGACCACGAGGGCCGCCAACGTCGAGGCGAGCACGAGGAGGCCTCGGCGCACCCTCGCCGGCGTCGGCGCGCTGTCGACCGGTGCTTCAGCCACCGGTGGAGCTGCGACGGCGCAACGCCAGCCACGTCCCGGCCACGAGCACCACTGCCGCCGCGGCGAGGAGCACCAACAGGCCCCAGCTGCTGCCCGCGTCGCTGTGCGTGTCGCTGTCGGCGGCCGGGGACACCGCGGTCTCCGTGTCCGGAGTGGGTGCGGGTGTGTTCACCAGGGGCGGCTCAGCCGGCGCCGACTCCGTCGCCGCACCGCCGGTGCCGGTGAGGGTGAAGGTGAGCTGGCCGGAGACCGGGTGACCGTCGTCGGAGACGACTCGGTAGGCGACGATGTACGCGCCGTCACCGCGGGTGCTGACCGGCTGGGACACCACCGCACCGTCGATGGTCACCTCCCCGGAGGTGACCGACTCCCCGTCCGGGGAGGTGACAGCGATCTGGGCGAACTCCGAGGTGACCGCCGAGGAGAACGTGAGGGTGACAGTGCCCGGAGCGGCGGTCAGCGTCTCCCCGTCCGCCGGCGTCGAGGACTGCAGCCCGGTGTGCGCCAGTGCCGTACCACCGCTGAGGACGAGCAAGAGCGAGGCTAGGGTCGTCGCCGCGGCGACGATGAGGATGCGTGGCACGGATGTCTTCATGATCCTCAGTTGCAGCAGTCGCAGCCGGGCTTGCAGCCACAGGCGTCGTCGGTGGATTCCAGGGCGCCGGGGCGCAGCGCCTCGGCCGGTGAGCAGCAGTTCTCGCCGCGCCAGGCCTCCCGCCCTTCCTTGAGCGCCAGTCCCGCGATGACCAGGGCGGCGATCGGGTCGGCCCACGACCAGCCGAACAGACTGTTGAGGGCCAGCCCCACCAGCAGGACGGCGGAGAGGTAGGTGCAGATCAGCGTCTGCTTGGAGTCCGCGACCGCTGACGCCGAGCCGAGTTCGCGGCCGGCGCGGCGCTGGGCGTAGGACAGGAACGGCATGACCGCCAGGCTCAGCGCCGCTAGCACCAGCCCGACGCTGGAGTGCTCAGCCTCCCCGGAGCCAAGCAGGGAGCGGAGCGCGTCGACGGTGACGAACGCCGCCAGGGCGAAGAACGAGGCGCCGATGACCTTCAACGCCACCCTCTCCCGCGCCTCGGGGTCGCGGCCGGCGAACTGCCAGGCGACGGCCAGCGCCGAGGACACCTCGATGACCGAGTCCAGGCCGAACCCGATCAGCGCCGACGACGATGCCCGGGCACCAGCGGTGAGCGCGACCGCGGCCTCGATGACGTTCCAGGTGATGGTCAAGGCCACGAACAGCCGGATACGTCGCGCCAGGAGCGCGCGCCGGTCGGCGGTGAGCTGAGCCGGGTGCAGGGCGGTCACGACAGCGCCTCGGCCGTCGCGGTGCCGGCGTTCAGCGGCTGGGCGGGGCCAACCACGGCGGCCAGCAGCCGCGTGCCGGCCTCGGTGAGGCGGTACATGACCAGCTTGCCGTTGCGGCGGGACGTTGCGAGAACCGCCGTCCGCAGGATGCGCACGTGGTGAGAGACCAGGTTCTGGGACAGCTCGGTGATCCAGGCCAGGTCACACACGCACAGCTCCTCCCCGAGGGAGAGCGCCGAGGCGATCCGCAGCCGGGTCGGGTCACCCAGGGCCTTCGCCTGGTTGGCACGCGCGCGGACCTGCTCCTCACCGCTCAGCTGGGCGCGGACGGCCTCGGCATGCGGCAGATCCAGGCACAGCAGATCGCAGGTGTCGCTGCTCATCGGTCCCCTTCGTTCTCGACCCGATCTCAGGACCAACGCCCCAACGGACGTTGTTATGTTGGTATCACGTTGGCGTCGAAGGCAAGAGCGGGAGCCCCTGTGTCCACCAACCTCAAGGTGTCGGCCGCACTGGTCGCCGCGTTCGCCGCCGTCGTGGCCGCGGTCCTCATTCTGGGGCAGTCCGATTCCGGCTCGAGCGCCGACAGCGGCGCGCGGGTGGTGCGCGAGGACAGCCACCGCCTCGGTGAACCCGGCGCCGGCGACGTGACCCTGGTCGAGTTCCTGGACTTCGAATGCGAGGCGTGCGCGTCGGTGTACCCGTTCGTCGAGCAGCTGCGCGAGGATTACGCCGGCCAGGTGACGTTCGTCGCCCGGTACATGCCGATGCCCGGCCACCCGAACGCCGAGAACGCCGCCGTCGCCGTCGAAGCCGCCGCCCAGCAGGGCGAGTTCGAGGCGATGTACCAGCGCATGTACGAGACCCAGGAGCAGTGGAGCCACCGGGAGGAGTCCCAAGCCGCTGTGTTCCGCGGCTTCGCCGCCGACCTCGGCCTGGACCTGGCCTCCTACGACGAGGACGTGGCCGACCCGGCCACCCTCGAGCGGGTGCTGGCCGACCGGGACGACGGCCTGGCGCTCGGCGTGGAGGGCACACCGACGTTCTTCCTCAACGGCGAGAAGCTCGAGGTCACCACCACCGACGAGTTCATCGAGCGCATCGAGGCCGCCCTCGATGAGTGACACCGCAGTCGCCGACCGGCCGGCCGCCACCGAGGCACCCGCCTCGGCCGGCCGCGGCCTGGCGGTGTGGCTGCTCGTCGGCGGGCTGCTCGGTTTCGTGGCGGCGCTCGTGCTGGCGGTGGAGAAGTACGCCCTGCTGGCCGACCCCGCCTACGTGCCGACCTGCAGCCTCAATCCGGTGCTGAGCTGCGGCTCGATCATGGCCAGCCCGCAGGCGGACGCCTTCGGCTTCCCCAACCCATTGCTCGGGATCGCCGGCTTCCCCGTCGTCGCCGCCACCGGCGCCGCGCTGCTCGCCGGCGGCTGGCTGGCCGAGTGGTTCTGGGCCGCGCTCCAGGCCGGCGTCACCGCCGGCGTCGTGTTCGTGCACTGGCTGATGTTCGCCAGCCTGTACCGCATCGAGGCGCTGTGCCCGTACTGCATGGTCGTCTGGGCGGTCACCATCCCGCTGTTCACCGCCGTCACCCTGCGCAACCTCACCGCCTGGGCGCCGCGGCTGCCCGCAGGGGTCAACGCCGCGGTCGCGGTGGTGCGAACCCGGCACAGCGTCCTGCTCACCGCCTGGTTCCTTCTCATCGTCGCCGCCATCACACAGCGGTTCTGGCTGTACTGGAGTTCCCTCGTTGGCTGACACCCCGACCCGCCGCGGCCTGGTGGCAGCCGCCCTCGTCGCTGCCGCCCTCCTGCTCCTGGGCTGCTCCGGTAGCTCGGGGACCAACGCCAGCACCGCCACCGATGCTGCGGAGTTCGACTTCAGCGAGGCCACTCCCCTGGGCCAGGTGATCCCCGCGGAAGCGCGTGAATCGGCCCCGGCGTTCAGCGGTGAGCTGCTCGATGGCAGCGAGTTCGACTCGCAGTCGCTGGATGGCGACATCACCGTGCTCAACTTCTGGGGATCCTGGTGCGCGCCCTGCCGGGTGGAGACACCCGAGTTCCAGGCGGTCTACACCGACGTCGCCGACTCCGGCGTGCAGTTCCTCGGCGTGGACGTCAAAGACCAGCGGAACCTCGCCCAGGCCTTCGTCGATCGCGTCGGCGCCACCTACCCCTCCATGTTCGACCCACGTGGCGAGGTCGCACTGGCCTTCCGCGGCTTCCCCGCCAACGTCGTGCCCACCACCATCCTGCTCGACCGCGACGGGCAAGTAGCCGCGGTGTACGTGGCCGTCGTCCCCGAAGACGACCTGCGCACGGCCCTCGACCAGCTACTGGACGAGGGCTGAGCCGTGAGCGACCTCGGCGCGACATTCGCCGACATCGTCACCGACGGTTCCCTGCTGCTCGCCATCGCCGTCGCCGCCCTGGTCGGACTGATCAGCTTCGCCTCGCCGTGCGTGCTTCCGTTGGTCCCCGGCTATCTGGGCTACGTCGCCGGCCTCACCGGAGCAACGGCCGCAGGGCCCGCGGCCGGGCAACCGGCCACTCCGCCGCCATCGGAGGCCGGGACCGCCGTCACCACGTGCCTCCCACGGCGGCGCCGTCGCGCAGAGACCGGCGCCGGGTACTTGCCGGAGCCCTGCTGTTCGTCGCCGGCTTCAGCCTGGTGTTCGTCTCCTTCGGAGCACTGTTCGGCGGTCTCGGGCGGCTGCTGCTGGAGTGGGCGCCCCTGCTTACCCGGGTCATGGGCGTGGTCACCATCGTCATGGGCCTCGCCTTCCTGGGAGCGCTGCCCTGGCTGCAGCGGGAACGGCGCATCCACCGGCGCCCACCGGCCGGTCTGGCCGGCGCACCGGTGCTGGGGATCGTCTTCGGGTTGGGCTGGACACCGTGCCTGGGCCCGACGCTCTCCGCGGTGAACTCGCTGGCCTACAGCCAGGCGTCCGCGGGCCGCGGCGCCGTGCTCGGCTTGGCCTACTGCCTTGGGTTGGGCATCCCGTTCCTGCTGGTTGCCCTCGGCGCCCGTCGGGCCCTCACCTTCTCCACCTTCGCCCGCCGCCACGCCCCCACGGTCATGCGCGTCGGAGGCGTCCTGCTCCTGGCCCTCGGCCTGCTCCTGGTGACCGGGATGTGGGACGCAGTGATGATGTGGCTCCGCTCCTGGCTGGCCACCACCGGCCTGGGCTCCTCCGTGGTCTGAGATCGAGAAATTGTCCCCGTGATCGCCAGCATCAGAGCCAAGTGAAACTCAGGAACTGCGCCGGAGCACGGCTGGGATCTCCCGCTTGGGTGTCTGGCAGACGAGCTGTCCATACCTCGCCCTATTTTGCGATGCAGGGCCTCCCCCGGGCGGCGTCACGAGACTAGAGAGGTTCGTCATGGACAACGCCGATGACCTGCTGACCACGGCCGAGGTTGCCCAGATCATGCGCTCGCCCGTCTCCACGCTGAGGTACTGGCGGCACCTCGGCACCGGCCCGCACAGCTTCCGTGTGGGACGTCGCGTGGTCTACCGGCGCGCTGACGTGACCGCGTGGCTCCATGAGCAGGCAGAAGCAGGGCGGGCTGAACGAGCCGGGTGAGCAGCGGGAGTGAACGCTGCCCCGCCGCCGTGCCAACAATCCACTGCGATGCAGCTCATCGGTTCAGCACCCGCGCCGCCTCGGCGCTGACGACCTGTCGGCCGAAGTAGACGTCGAGCGTCATCGACGGGTTGGCGTGGCCCAACTGGTCGGCCACCTGGCGCGGGCTGAGGCCGGCCTCGTCGAGACGCGTGGCAACGGTCTTCCGGAAGGCATGCGAGGTGACCCACGACCACGGCCCTTCCTCACAGCGGATGCGTCGCCCGCCTGCTCCGGCCCTGAAGGAGCCGTCCTCGTCGAGCTGATAGCCCGTTCCCCCACAGGTCTCGCACTCGAACGAGTCGAGCAACTGGCGGAGGTCTCCTGAGACGTTCGACGGATCCCGCAGTGCGCCGGTCAGCGGCGGAGTGAAGACGATCTCAGCGTCCGTCTGCCGGCGGGAACTCGCCCGCCGGTCCTCCAGCATCCGGACGGCGAACTCGGGCAGCGCGATGATCCTCCAGCCTGCGGTGGTCTTCGGCCGCGGCTGGACCGCCAGCCCGGCGCCTGGCACGCGGACCACAGTGGCATTCACTTCCCAGGTCCCGGCCCCGAGATCGAGGATTGGCTTGCCGTCGCCGTTGGTTTCGTACCGCAAAGCCAGCGCTTCGCCGATCCGGCAGCCGGTGGCAAGCATCCAGTCGACGACGTCGGGCAGGTCGAGCTCGGTCGCGCGGTCGCTGGTTCGGAACAGTTCTACGAGTCGTCCGGTCTCTGCCACGGTCAGTGCGCGCGGCGCTCGCTTGCCGGTACTGATCTTGGCAGTGGCGTCGCGGACCGGATTGACCGCGACGGCGCCGTCCTGGATCGCCAGCGCGAACATCCCGGAAAGGCACGCCCGCGCTGTCTTGGCCGCCCCCGGTCCGCTGCTCTTGGCGATGGCGGCCAGCGCCCGGCTGACCACTCCGGAGGTCACCTCGCGGATGCAGAGCTGACCGAACGCCGGCTTGACCTGCTTGTTGACCACAGACCTGTAGGTGCGCTGCGTTCCGGTCGACCAGCCGTGGTCGGCCTCGATCCACGCCTCGGCCAACGTGGCCATTCGTGTGGCGGCTGTGATCGCGCCGACACCGCCGGGCGCCTGGCGGCTGGTGAACTCAGCCTTCAGCGCCCGCTCGGCGGCGGCGCGCGACGGCCCCACCTTGGACACGAGCCGGACCCGGCCGTCGAAGTCGCGGAACTTCGCCCGAGCCTTGACCTGGCCGCTCGGCTGCGCGATGAACAGGACCTTGCCGTACGTGCCGAGCGGGAGCGGTGGCCGGCCCACGGCATCCTCCTCATCCGTTTTGGATGCTTAAAGGATGCCCGACGGGTGCGGCTCAGGCCATAGCAAAGGGCTCCAGCCCGCGAAACCGCTGGCCAGAGCCCTAATGGAGCTCCCCCGACTGGACTTGAACCAGTAACCCTGCGATTAACAGTCGCATGCTCTGCCAATTGAGCTACGGGGGATCGGCGGGTGGTGCCCGCGCGCCCACAGAGATTACCCCACGCCCAGGCCGGCACCTGGCCCGGGGGGCTCCCGGCGGGTCGCGCTCAGGGCGACGACCCCGCCACCCGGCCGGGTGAGGGCGCTCAAGTGGGTCTGGACCACTGCCGACGCTGTCTGCATGCGGGAGGCGTGCGAGCGGGCAGCGGCAGGCGTGAGCCGCCACATCGAGTGGCGTGCCGTCACGCTCCTCGCGATCTGCCTGACCGGCAGCATCCCGCTGTTCGTGGTCAGCGCCTTCCAGCGCTCGGTCGGCTCGGACGCCGACGCCAGGCTCGCCGCCCTGGGCGCCTCGATCTGGGGCTGCATGGCCGGCTACATCGCCGTCCGGCGTCGGGTGGGCCCTCGGGACGGCGCCGCCATCATCGGCGCGGCCAGCACGGTGATGATCGTCCAAGGGGTGGGGCAGGACGAGCTGACCATCCGCTGGCTGTGTGCCGCCGCCCTGGTGGTGGTCCCCGTGGCTGCCGCGATGATGCTCGGCACCCGTGAGGTGGCCGCCACCACGGCGGTCGCGGTGGCGGGCGTGGTGGCGATCAGCCTGACCCTGCCCACTCCCCCGCTGCTGCGGGTGTACTCCGCGCTGACGATGGTCGTCATGGTGCTCGCCCCGATCACCGTGGTCACCCTCCTGGTGCGCCGCATGCAGGCCGCCCGGGACCTGGCCCGCACCCTCTCCGTGACCGACCCGCTCACCGGGCTGTCCAACCGCCGCGGCATCCAGGCCCGGGCCGGGTCGATCGTGGCCGCCGCGTCGGCAGCCGGCGAGCCGGTGACCGTGATGGTCCTGGACCTCGACCACTTCAAGACGGTGAACGACACCCACGGGCACGCGGTCGGCGACCGGGTGCTCATGGAGGTGGCCGGCGCGATGACCCGGATCGCCCGCGCCGACGACCTGCTCGTCCGCCTCGGCGGTGAGGAACTGGGCTGGGTCGCCCACTTCCCCGGACCGGACGAGGTCGCCCGCGCCGCCGAGAGGCTGCACGCCGCCGTACGGGAGCAGTCGGTGCCCGACCTCCCTCCGGTGACCGTCAGCATCGGGGTCGTGACCGCGGAGCCGACGCCGGGTCAGGAGCCGGTCGCCGCCGTCCTCTCCCTGCTCAGCACCGCCGACCGCGCCCTCTACGAGGCCAAGCGAGCCGGACGCGACCGGATCGCCTACGCCGACCGCCCACGCGAGCTCACCCCGACCTCCTCAGCCGCCCCGGCCTCGACGGGTCGGAACCGCGCGGGGCCGGTAGCGTGATCACTTCCGCCCCGATCCAGGAGGTCCCCGTGGCCAAGCTGTCCTTCCTCGCCGGCTTCGGTGCCGGTTACGTCCTCGGCGCCAAGGCCGGCCGTGAGCGCTACGAGCAGATCCGCCGCGTCTACAACCACGCCAAGGACGACCCGCGCCTGCAGACCGCGGCCGGCATGGCCCAGGCCCGCGCCGACGCCGCCGTCGACTCGGTGAAGAACCGGCTGGGGAACGAGACCGGCAACAAGTGAACCCGCGTCAGCGGCTGGGGTCGTCGGCGTCGACCGCGGCGGCCAGGCGGTCGCGGGCGACCTGACGCGCCACCGGGTCGTCCCGGTCGGCGTCGTCGTCGAAGACGACGGTCCACTCCCGCGCCGCCTGGCCGGGCACCCGGCGGGCCACCAGCAGCACCCCACCCCCCGTGGGCAGCGGATGCCGATGGCTGGTGACCACCGTGCGGTCGACCCGGGTGCGCAGCACGCCGGGCAGCCCACCGGCCTCGCGCAGCACGTGCCGCTGCGGCGCCTGGCGCGCCTGCACCCCGGGCTCGACCTCGACCAGCGGCGTGATCTCGAACGTGCCGCCGGCACCGGCCGCGGTCCACCGCGCCGTCCCGATCTCGTGCCAGGCCAGCAGCGGTGCGTCCTCGCCGGGATCGGCCGGGACGACGCGCAGGCCGCGCGAGGTGGCCACCGTCCAGCCGCCGTCGACCCGCTCCCCCCAGGCCAGAGCCCGCTCCTCGGCGTCCGCGTCCAGCGCCGCACGCACCGGCTCGGGCGGCCGGGCGAACCGCTCGCGGACCCGCTCGATGAGGCTCACGGGGTCAGCCCGCCGGCCGCCCGCTTGCGCAGCGAGATGGCCAGCTGCTCGAGGTCCATCAGCTTCTTGAAAGCCCGCATGTACTCGTCCTGCGCCTCGATCGGGTTGGTGCGCTGCAGCTTGCCCTTGAGCGCGGCGATCTCCCGGACGGTGGCCATCTCGTGCAGCCGGGCCATCAGTGCGTTCACGTAGGTGGGGTCGTTCTCCCCCACCGCGTGCAGCGGCTCGACGGCCAGCGCGGTCAGCATCGCCTTGGCGGTGTCCCGGTCGCAGTGCGCCGTCACCTCCTCCAGCCACGCCGCCCCGGTCGTCGTCGCCCCGGCCGCTCCCCCGGCGGCCTGGACGGCGGCGGCGACCGCGGCGTAGTCGGGGTGCGTGTAGGAGCTCGGCTCGACCGCGTCGAACTGCGGGCCGGCGATCTCCGGGCACTGCAGGGCGGCCTTCACCGCCTCCCGCTCGACCTCGACCGCGGCGTCGTCCGGCGTCCGCTGCGGGGTGCGCGGACGCGACTTCGGACGTTCCCCGCCGCTCTCTCCGGCCAGCTGGCGCACCCGGGCCACGACCTCGGTCTCGTCGGGCAGGCCGAGCAGGCCGGCGAGCCGGCGGGCGTACGCCGGGCGCAGGGCGTGGTCCTTGATCTGGGCGAGCAGCGGCGCGGTCTTGTCCAGGGCGGCGACCCGGCCCTCGACGGTGTCCAGGTCGTAGCCCTCCAGCGTCGTCCGCAGCACGAACTCGATCAGCGGCGTGCGCCGGCCGATCAGGTCACGGACGGCGGCGTCCCCGTGGGCCTGGCGCAGCTCGCACGGGTCGCGGCCCTCCTGCTCGACCGCGACGAAGGTCTGCGCGACGAAGCGCTGGTCCTCCTTGAACGACTTCATCGCTGCCGCCTGGCCGGCCGCGTCGCCGTCGAAGGTGTAGACGACCTCACCGCGGAACTCGTCCTGGTCCATCAGCAGCCGGCGCAGCACGTTGATGTGCTCGGGCCCGAACGCGGTGCCGCAGGAGGCGACCGCGGTGGTCACCCCGGCGACGTGGCAGGCCATCACGTCGGTGTAGCCCTCGACGACGACGGCCTGGTGGTTGCGGGCGATGTCGCGCTTGGCCCGCTCCACGCCGTAGAGCACCGAGCTCTTCTTGTAGAGCGGCGTCTCCGGGGTGTTGAGGTACTTGGGGCCGGGGTCGTCGTCCATCAGCTTGCGGGCGCCGAAGCCGATGACGTCGCCGGTCAGGTCGCGGATCGGCCAGAGCAGCCGGCGGTGGAACCGGTCGATCAGCGTGCCGCGGGAGGACTCCTTCGCCAGCCCGCCGGTGACCAGCTCCTCCTGGGTGTAACCGAGGCCGCGCAGGTGCCGGGTGAGGGTGTCCCAGCCGCCGGGGGCGTAGCCGCAGGCGAAGTCCAGGGCCACCTGCCGGTCGAAGCCGCGGTCGGCGAGGAACGACCGGGCCGGCGCGGCCTCCGGCGTCATCAGCTGGCTCGCGTAGAAGTCCGCGGCGGCGGTGTTGGCCGCCACCAGCCGGGCGCGCTGGCCGGCGTGCGCGCGGTCGGGGCCGGCGGTGGCCCGGCCGCCGTCGTCCTCGTACTGCAGCTGCACCCCGGCCCGGCCGGCCAGCAGCTCCACCGCCTCGGCGAAGGAGAGGTGGTCGATCTCCTGGATGAACCGGATGACGTCGCCGCCGACCCCACATCCAAAGCAATGGTAAAGACCTCGCGAGGGCGTGACCTGGAAGGACGGCGATTTCTCGTCGTGGAACGGGCACAGCCCCTTGAGGCTGCCGCCGCCGGCGCGCTTGAGCTGCAGGTGCTCGCCGATGATGTCGTCGATCTTGGTCCGCTCGCGGACCAGCGCGATGTCCGCGGCGCGGATGCGCCCCCGCCCGGCCATCAGGCCGCCGCCGCAGCGGCCGCGCGCCGGCGCAGCACGAACTCGAACCACAGCAGGAAGACGGCGTGGTCCAGCCGCAGGCCCGGCTGCGTGGTGAGGGTGGGGCGCTGGGCCCACCCGCCGGTGGAGCCGCTCTCGGCGAGCAGCCGGTCACCGGTGCAGTACCGCCGCGCGGGCTTCCACCAGGACGCGGCGGCCACCCCGACCGGGGTGCCCTCGAGCTCCACCGTCCAGGTGTTCCGCCAGAAGGACTCCTGGTGCGCGCGGACCCGGACGGCGTCCGCGGGGTCGAGCGCCCAGCGGCCGGTCAGCTCGCGGCTGCCGTTGCGCCGGAACTCCCACTGGCGACCAGCGACGTCGGCGGTCGCCGCCTCCTTCCAGTTGGCGGCGCGCAGCGTCGCCACCACGGCCCCGTCGGAGAGCACCGGGACGGTGCCCCGCTCGGTGCCGTGCGACCCCTTCTTGCCCAGCTCCAGCACGGTGCTCCTCAGCCGATCCCCGGTGCTCCGGCGACGCTCTCGCCGGTCGCGCGGTAGAGCAGGTAGGCGGCTGTCTCCCGCAGGATGTAGCGGAACTGCGTGGCGCGGGTCTGCACCGCCGGACCCTGCCGGGTGGGTGAGCTGACGGCGTCCAGCCCGGCGTCCTCGGTCATCCGCTCGGCGCGCATCGCGTGCCACGGGTCGCTGACCAGGACGGCGTGGTCCCAGCCCCGCTCGGCGAACTCGGCAGCCACCGCGCGCACGCTCTCCAGGGTGTCGACGCCCTCGGGCACGGCCAGCAACGCATCGGCCGGCACGCCGGTCTGGGCCAGGTAGTCGCGGCCCGCCTCGGCCTCGGTGAACGTGTCGCCGGTGGCCTTGCCGCCCACCGTCACGATCACCGGCGCCACCCCCTCCTCGTACAGCTTGTGCGCGTGCTCCAGCCGGGCCTCGAAGATCGAGGAGGGGACGCCGTTGTACTGCGCCGAGCCCAGCACCACGATCGCGTCGGAGGTGGGGCGCGCGTCCTGCCGGGCGACCCACCAGATGGCCGTGGCCGTGGAGGCGGCCAGCAGCAGGACCGCCGTCACCGCCGCCCCGAGCACCCGGACGACCAGTCGCCCCGCCACCGCTGCCACCCGTCATGGGTACCACGGCCGGCCGACACCGGCGGGACCCCTGGGGACGGTGTGCCGCTCACCCCGCGGCGCTGGTCCCGCAGACCTTCGTGCCGCCCTCGGGCACGACCGTCAGCTGGGTCGAGGTGACCGCGCCGTCGTCGTCCCAGCGGACGTCGACGAACTGCGCCGGCTCGCCGTCCACCTCACCGGCACGTGCCCCGATCACCTCCGGCGTCCCCGGCTGCAGGTACTCGGCGGCCAGGTCGTCGGGGAGCACCGTGGCGCGGACGTCGTCGCAGACCAGGCCGTAGGCGGTCTCCAGGTCGCCCTGGCTCAGCGCGGCGGTGAACACCCCGGCCACCTCGCGCGCCTGGTCCTCACCGGAGCCCTTGAACAGGGTCATCACGACCACCATGACGACGGCGAACAACGCCGTCCCGCCCAGCAGCGCCAGGATCAGCCCGTTGCGGTTCCGCGGGGTGCCGGTGTGCAGCGGCGCCGGGTCGTCGTCGTAGAGGAAGGGACCCTGGGTCACCGCTGCGCTCCTGTCGTGGTGCTCATCCGCCGCTGACCAGTAGCTCGGCCCCGGCCGGCGGCCGGGGGTCGTCGCGGTCGGCCAGCCAACCCTCGGGGAGGGCGACCGGCCGCGGCGGGGTGGTGCGCCCGCGCGGAGCACCGAGCACGCCCTCGGGGTACGGCTGGTCGGGGATCTGGTCGAGCAGGTCGGCCAGCTCGTCGAGCCCGGAGACCATCGCCAGGGCCCGCCGCACGTCCGACCCGACGGAGAAGCCCTTCAGGTACCAGGCGACGTGCTTGCGGAAGTCGCTGCAGCCGTGCACCTCTCCCTGGTCGGCGGCCAGCAGGGTGGCGTGGCGGTGCATGACCTCGGCGACCTGCCGGAAGGTGGGCATGGTGCGGTGCGGCGAGCCGGCGAAGGCGGTGGCCAGGTCGCCGAAGAGCCACGGGCGGCCCAGGCAGCCCCGGCCCACGACGACGCCGGCACAGCCGGTCTCGGCGACCATCCGCAGCGCGTCGTCGGCCTCCCACAGGTCGCCGTTGCCCAGCACCGGGATGTCCACGGTCTGGACCAGCCGGGTGATGTGCGACCAGTCGGCGGTGCCGCTGTAGAGCTGGTCGGCGGTGCGCCCGTGCAGCGTGATCGCCGCGGCGCCCTCGTCCTGCGCGATCCGGCCGGCGTCCAGGTAGGTGACGTGCTCGGCGTCGATGCCGACCCGCGTCTTGACCGTCACCGGGACGTCGCCGGCAGCCTGCACCGCGGCCCGCACGATGTTGCCGAACAGCCGGCGGCGCCAGGGCAGCGCCGATCCGCCGCCCTTGCGGGTCACCTTGGGCACCGGGCAACCGAAGTTCAGGTCGATGTGCGCCGGGCGGGTGCCGGCGACCTGCTCGTCGACGAGCATCTCCACCGCGCGCCCCACGGTGGCCGGGTCGACCCCGTAGAGCTGGACGCTGAACGCGTCGGCCTCGCCCGGGGCGGCCTGCACCATCTTCAGCGTCTTGGCGTTCCGCTCGACCAGCGCCCGGGTGGTGATCATCTCGCACACGTAGAGGCCCGCACCGAACTCCCGGCACAGCGTGCGGAACGCCGGGTTGGTGATCCCGGCCATCGGCGCGAGCACCACCGCGGGGTCGACGGTCAGCCCGCCGAGCTGCAACGCGGGCAGCGCCGCCGTGCGCTCGAGAGTGCTGGTCACGCCGTCCAGGGTAGGTGGCCTCGCTGTGTGCCCCGGCTCACGGCCGGGCTCCTCGAGATCGGGCTGGTGGCTGCTTCCTCCAGGAGGAGACAGCCACCAGCCCGATCTCGGCGAGGAGCCCGAGGTGCCCGGTCAGCAGCCGGGGAGGCGGGTGGCGAGGTAGCCGGGGACGGCGTCCAGGCCGATGCGCTCCTGGGCCATCGAGTCGCGCTCGCGGATGGTCACCGCGTCGTCCTCCAGGGTGTCGAAGTCGACGGTGAGGCAGAACGGCGTGCCGATCTCGTCCTGCCGGCGGTACCGGCGGCCGATGGCGCCGGCGTCGTCGAAGTCGACGTTCCAGTTGCGCCGCAGCGTCGCCGCCAGGTCGCGGGCCTTCGGCGAGAGGTCGGCGTTGCGCGACAGCGGCAGGACGGCGGCCTTCACCGGCGCCAGCCGCGGGTCGAGCTTGAGCACCGTGCGGGTGTCGACGCCGCCCTTGGCGTTGGGGGCCTCGTCCTCGGTGTAGGCCTCGACCAGGAAGGCCATCAACGAGCGGGTCAGCCCGGCCGCCGGCTCGATGACGTACGGCGTCCAGCGGGCACCGGAGGCCTGGTCGAAGTAGGACAGGTCGGTGCCGGAGTGCTCCGAGTGGGTCTTCAGGTCGAAGTCGGTGCGGTTGGCGATGCCCTCGAGCTCGCCCCACTCCGAGCCGGTGAAGCCGAACCGGTACTCGATGTCGACGGTGCGGGTCGAGTAGTGGGAGAGCTTCTCCTTCGGGTGCTCGTAGTGCCGCAGGTTGTCCGCCGCGATGCCCAGGTCGGTGTACCAGGCGGTGCGGGCGTCGATCCAGTACTGGTGCCACTCCTCGTCGGTGCCGGGCTCGACGAAGAACTCCATCTCCATCTGCTCGAACTCACGGGTGCGGAAGATGAAGTTGCCCGGGGTGATCTCGTTGCGGAACGACTTGCCGATCTGCCCGATGCCGAAGGGCGGCTTCTTGCGCGCGGCGCCCATGACGTTGGCGAAGTTCACGAAGATGCCCTGGGCGGTCTCCGGGCGCAGGTAGTGCAGCCCCGACTCGTCCTCGACCGGACCGAGGTACGTCTTCAGCATCATGTTGAAGTCGCGCGGCTCGGTCCAGGAGCCCTTGACGCCGCAGTTCGGGCACGAGATGTCGGCCAGGCCGTTCTCCGGCAGCCGGCCCTTCTTCTCCTCGAACTCCTCCTCGAGGTGGTCGGCGCGGAACCGCTTGTGGCAGTTCTGGCACTCCGTCAGCGGGTCGGTGAAGACGCCGACGTGACCGGAGGCGACCCAGGTCTGGCGGGGCAGGATCACCGAGGAGTCCAGCCCGACGACGTCGTCCCGGCTCTGGACGACGGTGCGCCACCACTGCTTCTTGATGTTCTCCTTCAGCTCCACGCCCAGCGGCCCGTAGTCCCAGGCCGAGCGGGTGCCGCCGTAGATCTCACCGGAGGGGAAGACGAACCCCCGGCGCTTGCAGAGGTTGACCACCTTCTCCAGGCGAGCGGGGTCGGCGGTACGGGCGGGGGTGGTGTCGCTGGGCACGGAGGCTCCATCCGGCTGGCGGTCGGCGGGTGATCCCCTCAACGTTAGCCGCCGGCGGGCCGAGGTCCGGCCACGGGCGTCAACCGCCGGCGGCGGCCGGCACCCGCTGGTCGGCCTGCAGTGCGCGCATCACCAGCTTCCGGACGGCGATCACCAGCACGACTGTGACCAGGCCGAGCACGGTGACGTCGTCGGCGAGCCGTAACAGGCCGGCGCCGACCAGGAAGTCCAGCAGGACGCCCAGCGCCAGCCGGACGTCGCGCAGGCGCAGCAGCGTGACCAGGCCGGCGACCAGCCCGAGCGCGGTCACCAGCAGCGCGGCGGTCTGCAGGACGGCGCTCATGTCCCGTTCACGACCGGCCCCGACCGGTGCGCTCGCCCTCGCTGTCGTCGTCCTGCTCGACCTCGGCCCGTTCCTCGGCGATCTCCTTGCCCAGGAAGTAGTTCAGCGCGGTCCGGATGGCCGCGATCGCGGCGAGCTTGCCGATCTCGGCGAAGGACGGCGCGATGGCGGTGCGCAGGACGTCGCTGGCCAGCTGGAACTCCAGGCCGAGCAGCAGGTAGCGGGCCAGCCCCAACCGGACCCGGACGAACTCCTCGCGGTGCCGGCCCCGCACCGCCGCGCGGACGAACTGGACCGCCGCGATGACCGCGCCGACGAAGATCACGATCGCCCCGGCGGCCTCGACCAGCCGGATGAACAGGTTCACGTAGTCCCGCAGCAGCTCCTCCGCGAGGAAGGAACTGGGGAACCCGGTCGTCTCTTCTGCCGCGCGCACGTCCACCGCGCAGTCCTGCCCCGGCGCCGAACGGGCTATTCACCGCCGGTGGTCACAGGTCGGTCGCACACTGCCGATCGAGGGGACGCCCCCACGCGCGCGACCTCCGCGGGCGGAGCGCGCTCCGAGAGGCCACCCATGACCGGCACCCGCCTGGCCACCGCCCTGCGCCTGCGTTCCCTGCGGGCGCTGCTCGTCCTGGTCGTGCTCGCCTGCTCGACGATCCCGCTCGCCGGGCTGGGCGTCTTCGCCTGGCAGCGGAGCGAGGGCGACTGGGTCCGCAACTCCGGGGAGCTGCTGCAGAGCGAGGCACGGTCGACGATCGACAAGATCGACCGCAACCTCTTCGAGCGGTACGGCGACGTGCAGGCCTTCGCCTTCAACCCCGACGCCGCCGCCGGCGCGGCCACGGTCGCCGAGGCCGCGGACTTCTACAGCACGAACTACGTGATCTACGACCTGCTGCTGGTGGTCGACCCGACTGGCCGGGTGGTCGCCGGCAACAGCGTCACCGGCGACGGCGAGCCGGTCGACCCGGCCGCCTGGGCGTCGGCCGACCTCTCCACCCGGCCGTGGTTTGCGCAGGCCCTGGCGCTGTCCCCCGGGCAGACGTACGTCCAGGACCCCGAGGTCGACCCGCTGGTCAGCGCGGCCACCGGCCGGGACGACGCCACCCTGGTGTTCGCCGCCCCGGTGTACGGGCCCGACGGCAGCGTGCAGCGGCTCTGGGTGAACTGGGCGTCGGTGCCGCGGGTGATCGGGCAGATCATGGACGAGCAGGTCGCCGGGCTCGCCACCCGCGGCCTGGACGTGACCGCCCAGCTGCTGCGCAGTGACGGCGTCGTCCTGGTCGGGCCCGGTGCCGACGATGGCCTGGACCTGGCCGGGGCCGACTCCCCCGCCGCCACCGCGCTGGTCGCCGGGCAGTCCGGCCACGGCACCGACGACCTCGGTGACGGCACCGGGCAGGAGGCGGAGCAGGTCCGTGGCTGGTCGGCGTCGCAAGGTGCGCTCGGGTTCGCCGGCTACGGGTGGGGTGTCGTCCTCAGCGAGGACCTCGGGGACGCGGTCGCGCCGGCGTCCTCGCTGCTGCGGGCCGTGCTGCTGGTGGCCGTGCTCGTCGCCGCCGCGGTCGCCGTCCTCGCGCTGCTGGTGGCCCGCGCGCTCACCCGGCCGCTGGACCGGGCGGTCGACGCGCTCGAGCTGGTCGCCGCGGGCGACCTGCGGCCACGGCTGCCGGAGTCGGGCACCGACGAGGTGCGCACGCTGGCGGTCGCGCTCAACCGGTCGCTGGAGAACATGGGCGGAGCGCTGGGCGCCGTGCGCGACCGGACCGGTGACCTGTCCGGCGCCTCGGTCCGGCTGCGCGGGCTCTCCGAGGACGTCGCCCGGGACGCCGCGCGCGGCACCGCGGTGGCCGGGACGGCGCGGGCCGCGACCGAGGCGGTCAGCGACAACGTGCGCACCGTCGCCGCGGGCGCCGAGGAGATGGGCGCGTCGATCCGGGAGATCGCGCACTCCACGACGGAGGCCGCCCGGGTGGGCGCCTCGGCGATGGCCGCCGCCCAGGAGACGACCGCGATGGTCGCCCGGCTCGGTGAGTCCTCCCGGCAGATCGGTGACGTGGTCGGCGCGATCACCTCGATCGCCGAGCAGACCAACCTCCTCGCGCTGAACGCGACGATCGAGGCCGCGCGCGCCGGGGAGGCCGGCAAGGGGTTCGCCGTCGTCGCCAACGAGGTGAAGGAGCTGGCCCAGGAGACCCAGCGGGCCACCGAGGACATCGTCCGGCGGGTGGAGGCGATCCAGGCCGACACCGCCGGCGCCGCGGAGTCCATCGCCGGGATCGCCGCGGTGGTCGAGCAGGTCAACGACTTCCAGCAGACCATCGCCTCGGCGGTGGAGGAGCAGAGCGCGACGACGGCGGAGATGAGCCGCAACGTCGCCGAGGCCGCCAGCGGCACCGACGGCGTCAGCGCGAACGTCCGCTCGGTGACCGAGGCCGCCCGGTCCACCGCCGACTCCACCGAGTCGACCAGGGAGACCGCGGTGGCGCTGGCCGCGATCACCGAGGAGCTGCGCGGTCTGGTCTCCCGCTTCGAGCTGCCCTGATCCTCAGTCGGTGAGGTACGCGCCGGGCTCGTCGAGGGCGTGCACCCACACCGGCGCCCCGGCGATCTTCACCTCGGGCGCGGACAGACCGCGGCGGTAGGCGCCGACGCCGTCCCACCGGGTGCAGAGGGCGAACAGCTGCGGGTCGTCGGCGGACCGGCCGAGCTCGCCGCCGAGGAAACCGGGGCGGGCCCGCAGCGCGGCGAGCAGCTCAGCGGCGGAGGTGAGGAAGGCGGGCACGTCGGCGGCCGGGACGCGCAGGCGGGTCACGGCGAACACCGGGCACCTCCCCCTTCCCTGCGGCAAGAGTTGACAACCGTTCTCACGCGCTCGGACCATGGTGCCATGTCCACGTCCGTGACCCCGTCCCCGCGGCCCGGGTCCCGGAGCGTCCCCGCCGACGTCCAGGCCGCCAGCGAGCTGCTGGCCGCGCTCGCCTCCCCGCTTCGGATGTCGATCGTCACCCTGCTCGACGAGCACGGCTCCCGCTGCGTGCACCAGCTCGTCGACGCCCTCGGCGTCCCGCAGCCGCTGGTCTCCCAGCACCTGCGGGTGCTCCGCGGCGCCGGCCTGGTGACCGGCGTCCGCCGCCACCGCGAGGTCGACTACCGCCTGGTCGACGGGCACGTGGCCCACATCGTCCGGGACGCCCTCGCCCACGCCGGCCACAGCACGGAGCCCCCCGCCCCGGCCTGAACGAGGCTCCCTCGCCCTCTCGGCCCCCTCGCCCTCTCGGCCCCCTTGCAGGGGCCCGCTGCGAGCCTGCGAGCAGTGGGGGGCAAGGGGGTCCTTTGTCAGGCGCTGCCGAACCGACGCTGCCGGGAGGCGTACTCCTCGCAGGCCTGCCACAGGTGCCGGCGGTCGAAGTCCGGCCACAGGGTGTCCAGGAAGACGAGCTCGGCGTAGGCGGCCTGCCACAGCAGGAAGTTGCTGGTCCGGTTCTCCCCGGAGCTGCGCACGAACAGGTCGACGTCGGGCATGTCCGGCTCGTCGAGGAACCGGGCGACGGTCTCCTCGGTGACCTTGTCCGGCTTGATCCGGCCGGCGGCGACCTCGCGGGCGATCGCGGCGGCGGCGTCGGCGATCTCGGCCCGGCCGCCGTAGTTCACGCACATGGTGAGGGTCAGGACGTCGTTGTCCTGGGTGAGCTCCTCGGCGACCTCGAGCTCCTTGATGACGGAGCGCCACAGCTTGGGACGGCGCCCGGCCCAGCGCACCCGCACGCCGAGCTCGTGCATCTCGTCGCGGCGACGGCGGATCACGTCGCGGTTGAAGCCCATCAGGAAGCGGACCTCCTCGGGGCTGCGCCGCCAGTTCTCGGTGGAGAACGCGTAGGCGCTGATCGCCCCGATGCCCAGCTCGATCGCGCCCTCGACGCAGTCGAACAGCGAGGACTCGCCCGCCTCGTGCCCGGCGGTGCGCGGCAGCCCCTGCTGCTTCGCCCAGCGGCCGTTGCCGTCCATCACGATCGCCACGTGGTGCGGCACCTTGTCGGCCGGGATGTCCGGCGGGGTGGCGCCCGAGGGGTGCGGGTTCGGCGCCTTCACCTCGCGCCTCACCACGTCACCGGTCCGCTCCCGACCTGCCCCATCGCCCGAAGCCCTCCGCTCACGTCCGGTCCACCAGCGGAAGGGAGCGCAGGCCGCGCTCCAGGTGCCACTGCAGCAGGGCCGCGACCAGGCCGCTGCCCTCCCGCCGGTTGGTGCCGAGGCTGGCCTCGGCCCGCCCCCAGTCGCCGGACAAGAGCGCCTCCAGCAGTTCGATGGTGACCGGGCTGGGCATCGCCGAGCCGGTGGGCCGGCAGGACGGGCAGACGGTGCCCCCGGCCGGGACGGAGAAGTGCCGGTGCGGGCCGGCCTCGCCGCAGCGGGCGCAGTCGCCCAGCGCCGGCTCCCAGCCGGCCACCGACATGGCCCGGAGCAGGAACGCGTCGAGCACCAGCGGGGCCGGCTTGACCCCCTCGGCCAGGGTGCGCAGCGCCCCGACGACCAGCAGGAACATCCGCAGCGACGGCTCCTTCTCCTCCACCGTCAGCCGGTCGGCCGTCTCCAGCACGGCGGTGCCGGCGGTGTAGGCGCGGTAGTCGCCGACGATCTCGGTGCCGTAGGGCCGGATCGACTCGGCCTGGCTGACGATGTCGAGGTTGCGGCCGGTGTAGAGCTGCAGGTCGACGTGGCTGAACGGCTCCAGCCGGGCACCGAACTTGCTCTTGGTGCGCCGCACGCCCTTGGCCACCGCGCGCACCTTGCCGGTGCGCCGGGTCAGCACGGTGACGATCCGGTCGGCCTCACCCAGCTTCTGGGTGCGCAGCACGATGCCCTCGTCCCGGTAGAGCGACTGCGGGGTCGTGCTCATCGGTCCAGCACCCGCCGCCTCAGTAACCGAGCCGGTTGAGCTTCTTCGGGTCGTCCTGCCACTCGCCCAGCACGGTGACGTGCAGCGCCAGGTGCACCCGGCCGCCGAGCAGCGTCTCCAGGCCGACCCGGGCCTCGCTGCCGATCGCCTTGATCGTCTGCCCGCCCTTGCCCAGCAGCATCGGCTTCTGGCTGGGGCGCTCGACGTGCAGCAGGGCGTGGATCTCGGTGAAGACCGCGTCGGGGTCGCGGGGGTCGGGCTTGCGGTGCATCTCCTCCACGGTGACCGCGAGGGAGTGCGGCACTTCCTGGCGCACCTTCTCCAGGGCGGCCTCGCGCACCAGCTCGGCGATCTGCCGCTCGACGTCCTCGTCGGTGGTCTGCTCGTCGGGGTACATCTGCGGGCCCTCGGGGAGCAGGCCGATCAACAGGTCCTCCAGCAGGGTGACCTGGTCACCGGCCACCGCGCTGACCGGCACGATCTCGCGCGCGTCGACCAGCTTGCTGGCCGCCACGAGCTGCTCGGTGACGGCCTTCTTGCTCGCCGCGTCGGTCTTGGTCACCACCAGCACGATCGGCGTGGAGACCTCCCGGAGCTGCCGGGCGATGAACGCGTCGCCGGTGCCGACGGGCTGGTCGGCGGGGATGCAGAAGACGATGACGTCGACCTCGGACAGGGTGTCGCGGACGACGTCGTTGAGCCGCCGGCCGAGCAGGCTCTTGGGCTTGTGCAACCCCGGGGTGTCGACGAGCACGAGCTGGCCGGCCGGCCGGTGCACCACCCCGCGGATGGCGTGCCGGGTGGTCTGCGGCCGGTTGCTGACGATGCCGACCTTCTCGCCGACCAGGGCGTTCGTCAGCGTGGTCTTGCCCGCGTTGGGCCGGCCGACCAGGCAGGCGAAGCCGCTGCGGTACGGCGGCTGATCGGAGGAGGTCACGCCGTCCAGTCTCCCACTGCGCACCGACGGAACTGCCGCGGCCGGGGCGGGGGGCGCCCTGGGATCATGGCCGGCATGCCACCCCGGTCCCGACGCGACAACAGCGAGCCCCTCATCGTGCAGGCGGCCCGGGACCGTGAACGGCACATCGACCAGGTCACCAGCTACGGCTACTTCGCGCGTCGCGGGCCCAAGCGGCACGTCACGGTGACCCCGCGGCCGCTGCGGTACTGGCAGTACGACCCGGCCTCGCCGCTGGTGGTCACGCTGACCGTGGTCGCCGTCGCAGCCTGGCTGGGGTTCCTGGGCTCACGGGACGGCGGTGCCGCCGCCGCCGCGGAGGCGCCGATCGCCCTGGGCCTGGGCCTGCTGGTGGTGGTCGTGTCGACCGGCCGGTTCACCGTCTCCGACTTCGCGGTCTCCACCGAGATCGCCGGGCTGCGGCAGACGTCGTCCTTCGGCGTCGTCCCGCTGGTCCTGGTCCGCGAGGTGGTGCCGGGTGGGCCGCCGGCCGACTGGCCGAAGGCCAAGCGGCGGGGCGGCTGGTGGCCGGGCCGCAGCCGGCTCAGCGTCCGGCACCTGGACCCCGACGGCGAGACCCCGAAGGCGTTCACCGTGTGGGTGCGTGACCCCGCCGCGGTGGCCGACGCCCTGGGCCGCCCGCTCCACTGACCTGCCCCTTCCGGGGCACCGCCCGGTGCGAGGAGGGGGTCCGCCCTCAGTCGTCCCCGAGACCGGGGGCGAGCAGTCGTGCCCGGGTCGCCCGCCGGACGGCGTCCAGCCGGGACGTCGAACCGAGCTTGGCGTTGATGTTGCTCAGGTGCCGCTTCACCGTGCCCTCGCTGATCCGCAGCTCGGCGGCGATGGCGGCGTTGGAGCGCGCCTTGCCGACGAGGCCGAGCACCTCCACCTCGCGTTCGGACAGCGTCGGCCCGCTCGACGTGGTCAGCCCCGCCAGCCCACCGCGGGACACCGAGAGGGTGATCAGGTCCTGGTCACGGTCGGTGGCGGCCCGGATCGCCGCGACCAGCTCGTGGTGCCCGATCGTCTTGATCAGGTAGGCGGAGGCGCCGCGGAGCAGCAGCTGGCGGGCCAGCGGGGTGTTCTCGTGCATGGTCAGGACGATGATGCGGGTCGACGGCGAGGCGCTGCGGATCTCGACCAGGGAGGTCAGCACCGACTGGCCGGGCATCTCGACGTCCAGCAGCACCACGTCGGGCCGGTGCGTGCGGGCCAGCCGCACCGCCTCCTCCCCGTCCGCCCCCTCCGCGACCACCTCGATGCCCTCGTGCACGGCCAGCAGCGCACCCAGGCTCTCGCGGAACAACCGGTGGTCGTCGACCAGGACCAGCCGGAGCCGGCGCTCGGCGCCGGTCACGCCGTCGCCCGGGGCAGCGGCACGGTCAGCACGACGCGGACGCCGCCCGGCCCGGCGTCCAGCGCGACCCCGCCACCGAGGCCCTCGGCGCGCTCCCGGATCGAGGCGAGGCCGACGCTGCGGGTGACGTCGACCGCCGCGGGGTCGAAGCCGGCGCCGTCGTCGACCACGGTGGCCTGCAGCTGCGCGTCGGCGACCCGGACCACGACGTCGAGCCGGGTCGCCCGCCGGCCGTGCAGGAACGAGTTGCGGATCGCCTCGCGCACGATGAGGTAGCTCTCCTCCTTGACGTGGTCGGGCAGCAGCGCTCCCTCCTCGCCGTCCTCGGTGAGCGTCACCTCCAGGCCGACCGGGGCGGTGAAGTCCAGGTACTCCTGCAGCGCCTGGACCAGCGAGCGGTCCCCGACCACGTCACGCAGCCGGGTCGCCAGGCCACGCACGTCGTTGAGGGTCTCCAG
Source organism: Modestobacter marinus (assembly GCF_011758655.1). Classification (NCBI taxonomy): domain Bacteria; kingdom Bacillati; phylum Actinomycetota; class Actinomycetes; order Geodermatophilales; family Geodermatophilaceae; genus Modestobacter; species Modestobacter marinus. Next base: position 317,635 of record NZ_JAAMPA010000003.1, on the reverse strand, counting down.
CAGCAGCTGCCGGGTGGTGCGCAGCCGGTCGACGTCCAGCGGCTGGCCGGTGGCGTGCAGGTGCAGGGCCAGGTCGATGCCCTGCATCGCCGCGCCGATCCCGTGGCTGGTGTGGTCGTGCAGGTCGCGGGCGACCCGGCGGCGCTCGTCCCGGTTGGCGTCGCTGATCCGGGCGAGCAGGACGTCGACGTAGGTGACCGACGCGGGGATGACCAGCTCGTCGATCACCTGGTGCAGGACGAGCGCGACCTGCTCGGCCGCGGAACGGCCGCCGGGGAACGTGTCGTCCCGGTGGTGTGCGACGAGCGCGGGCAGGGCCCGCTGGAACAGCAGGCTGGCCGCCCGCAGGGACTCCACCGGGTGCAGGCCGCTCCGGGCCCGGGCCGCGCCGACGTCGGGCTGGCCGGTCGGGGCCGCGGCCGGGGGCAGCCCACGGACCCGGGCGTGGGTGACCCGCAGGACGGCGAGGCCGCGGCTCCGCAGCTGGGCGACCCGGCCCGGGTCGGCCGCCAGCCGGGGGGCCGCCGCGGTCGCATCGGCCAGGAACGTGTCGACGACGGCGGCGTCCACCTCGTCGTCGGTGAGCTGCGCGGCCCCTCCCGGGACGGTCACAGCAGCACGCCGGGGACGACGAGCGGATCCGCCCGGTGCTGGGTGACCATGGGGGCACCGTAGGGCCACCGCCGGGCCGGTCGCCGGCCGCCCTCCGGCGTCAGCCCCGTACCCCCCGGGAGCAGGGCCGAACTGTCACCCGGTCAGCTGGTGCTGCGGAGCACCCCGTCGGGGCCGGCGAGCAGCACCGGTGCCGCGCCCGTCAGGTCGTGGACGGCGGCCAGCCCGGCCTCCTCGACGGCCTCGGCGGCGCTGACGACGGCGGCGGCCTCGAGCCCGTCGACCCCGCTGGAGACCGCGGCGGCGACGGCGGCCTGCAGCGCGGACAGCTGCAGCGAGGGCAGCGTCACGGTGGCCGCGAGGTAGGTGCGCCCGTCCGTGTCGCGCACCGCGGCCCCCTCGGCCGCACCGGTCCGGCTCCGGGCGGAGCGGGCCAGCGTGATCAGCTTGGCGTCCTCGGGGTCCAGCTCAGCCACGTGCTCAGTTCTCCGTCCGCCGGTCCGGCCCTTCCGCGGGGGCCCGCCGCGAGGGTGCGAGCGGTGGGGCGGGAGGGTCCTCCGTCAGCTTTCCACGGCCGCCGGTTCGGGTTCGCGGGCGGGCTCGTCGTCCGTCTCCTCGGTGCTCGGTTCGGACACCCGGCAGACCAGGATCGTGTCGATCTGGTTGCGCCGCCCGCCGGTGCTCTCGGCGACCAGCTGCAGGCCGCCGACCTCGGCGGCCGAGCCCTCGATCGGGACCATGCCGATCTCCCGGGCCAGCAGGCCGCCGACGGTCTCGACCCCGTCGTCGTCGGGGAGCTCGACGCGGAACAGGTCGGCGAGGTCCTCCACCGGCAGCCGGGCGGTGATCCGCACCGAGCCGTCCGCCAGCTCCTCGATCGGCGGGCGCTGGACGGTGTCGTGCTCGTCGTCGATCTCGCCGACGATCTCCTCGAGGATGTCCTCGATGGTGACCAGGCCGGCGAAGCCGCCGTACTCGTCGACGACCACGGCCATGTGGGCCCGGGAGGCCTGCATCTCCCGGAGCAGCTCGTCCACCGGCTTGGACTCCGGCACGAAGGTGGCCGGGCGCAGCAGGTCCTCGACCTTCGGCTCGCTGGCCCGGGAGTCCGAGGAGCCCTGGGTGCGGCGCACCAGGTCCTTGAGGAAGACCACGCCGATGATGTCGTCGACGTTCTCGCCGATGACCGGCAGCCGGCTGAAGCCGCTGCGCAGGCACAGTGCCAGCGCCTGCCGCAGGGTCTTGCCGCGCTCGATCCAGACCACGTCCGGCCGGGGCACCATGACCTCGCGGGCGATGGTGTCGCCGAGCTCGAAGACGCCGTGGATCATGTTGCGCTCGCCGGACTCGACGACGCCGCGCTCCTCGGCCATGTCGACCAGTTCGCGGAGCTCGACCTCGCTGCTGAACGGGCCGTCGCGGTAGCCCTTGCCGGGGGTGATCGCGTTGCCGATGAGGATCAGCAGCGTGGCGATCGGGCCGAGCAGCCGGCCCAGCAGCCGGATCAGCGAGGCCGCGGACAGCGCGATCGGGTAGGCGTGCTGCCGGCCCAGCGTCCGGGGGCCGACCCCGATGAGCACGTAGCTGACCACGGTCATCACGGCGATGGCGGTCAGCACGCCCAGCGCGACGCCGTCGAACAACCCGTCGAGGATGACCGCGACGATGACGGTCGCGGCGGTCTCGCAGACGATCCGCAGCAGCAGCAGCAACGCCACGTGCCGGGCCCGGTCCTCCATGACCTGCGCCAGCGGGCCCGCCCGCTTCGCGCCGTCCCGCCGCAGCTCCTCCACCGCGGCCTTGGACAGCCGCTGCAACGCGGCGTCCAGGGCGGCGAAGACGCCGGCGACGAGGACCAGGACGACGGCGATCCCCAGCAGGACGATCGCGGTCGTGCTCATCGGGTCCCCGGCTCCGTGGGCTCGCCGGTCACCGGCTCCCGCGGGGTGGCCCGCCAGCCCTCGAGGAGCTTGGACTGCAGGCCGAACATCTCCTTCTCCTCGTCGGGCTCCATGTGGTCGTAGCCCAGCAGGTGGAGCACGCCGTGGGTGGCCAGCAGGAGCAGCTCGTCGGCCGTCGAGTGACCGGCGGCGCGGGCCTGCCGGACGGCGACGGTCGGGCACAGCACGACGTCACCGAGCAGCGCCGGACCGGGGTCCGGGTCGTCGGGACGGGCGGTGTCCAGCTCGTCCATCGGGAAGGCCAGCACGTCGGTGGGGCCCTTCTCCCCCATCCACCGCTCGTGCAGGCTGGCCATGTAGTCGACGTCGACGCACAGCACCGACAGCTCGGCGAGCGGGCTGACCTCCATGGCGTCGAGCACGTAGCGGCAGACGCCGGCCAGCGCCCCTTCGTCGACGGGGACCTCGGACTCGTTCGCGACCTCGACGGGCACGCTCAGCTCCCCTGCTGCCGGGTCTGCGGACGGCCGTGCCGGGCCGGACGGGAGCCGGCCGCCGGTGCCGGGGCCTGCCGGGTGGCGTCCCAGCGCTCGTAGGCGTCGACGATGTCGCCGACCAGCCGGTGCCGGACGACGTCGGAGCTGGTCAGCGTGGAGAAGTGGACGTCCTCGATGCCGTCGAGGATCTCCCGCACGATCCGCAGGCCGCTCTGCGCGCCCCCGGGCAGGTCGACCTGGGTGACGTCACCGGTGACGACCATCTTCGAGCCGAACCCGAGCCGGGTGAGGAACATCTTCATCTGCTCGGCGGTGGTGTTCTGCGCCTCGTCGAGGATGACGAACGCGTCGTTGAGCGTGCGGCCGCGCATGTAGGCCAGCGGCGCGACCTCGATGGTCCCGGCCTGCATCAGCCGCGGGATGGACTCCGGGTCGACCATGTCGTGCAGCGCGTCGTACAGCGGCCGCAGGTAGGGGTCGATCTTCTCCGACAGCGAGCCCGGCAGGTAGCCCAGCCGCTCGCCGGCCTCCACCGCGGGGCGGGTCAGGATGATCCGGTTGACCTGCTTGGTGGTCAGTGCCTGCACGGCCTTGGCCATCGCCAGGTAGGTCTTGCCGGTGCCGGCCGGGCCGATGCCGAAGATCACGCTGTGGTGGTCGATGGCGTCGACGTACCGCTTCTGGTTCAGCGTCTTCGGCCGGATGGTGCGGCCGCGGCGGCTGATGATGTCGAGGCTGAGCACGTCCGCGGGGCGCTCGGAGCCACCCGCGCGCAGCATGCCGACGACGCGGCGGACCGAGTCCGGGCGCAGCGCCTGGCCGGTCGCGAGCAGCGCGATCAGCTCGTCGAAGACCCGCACGGCGAAGGCGTTGTCGGCCGGCTGGCCGGTGATCGCGATCTCGTTGCCGCGGACGTGCACGTCCGCGGTCAGCTCGGTCTCGACCAGGCGGAGGAGCTCGTCCCCGGAGCCCAGCAGGGCCACCATGGAGACGCTGTCGGGGACGGTGATGGAGGTGCGGACCTCGGCCGGTACGGCCTGGTCCGGGACGCCGGCTCCCGCGGCACGCGCGGAGAGCTCACGGGAGGACGCGATGGTCTCCGGTACGGCGTCTGGTGAGGTGTCGGGCAAGAACGCTCGACCCTGCCTTCCTGCGACGGGGTTGTGACCCGGCCCAGCGTACCCGCGTGGAGCACCCGGGAACCCGGCTCCGCGCCCGCCGGGGATCAGCGGCCGCGGTGGGTGGCCCTCCCCGGGCCGTCGGTGAGGAAGGAGGCCACGGCTCCGCGCAGGTCCTCGGTGCCGAACAGCAGCCCGGACACGGCCGGCACGACGTCGTCCGCCGCGCGGACGCCGTGCCGCGCCGCCGTGGCGACCAGCCGCTTGGTCGCCGCGTGCGCGACGGTGGGGCCGGCCGCCACCCGGCGGGCGTACTCGCGGGCGGCCTCGGCGAAGCCGTCGTCGGGCAGGACCCGGTTGACCACGTTCCACCGCTCCAGGACGGCGGCCGGGTAGCGCTCACCGGTGAACACGAGCTCCCGGGCCCGCGCCGGACCCGCCCGCTCGGCCAGCCGCTGCGGCCCGCCCATCGACGGGGTGAGCCCGACGACGATCTCCACCAGCCCGAAGGACGCGCTCTCCGCGGCGAGCAGCACGTCGCAGGCCAGCGAGATCTCGAACGCCGCCGTCAGGGTCAGCCCGTGCGCGGCGAAGACGGTGGGCACCGGGAGGTCCTCCAGTGTCTGCACCGTGCGCAGCAGCCGGGCCCACAGCGCCCCACCGCGGGCGACGGCGTCCGGGCCCTCGGCGATCTCGGCGAACAGGTGCACGTCGACCCCGGCGGAGACCACCCGGCCGTGCGCCTCGACCAGCACCGCGCGGGCCCGGTCGGGCCGCGCCGGGTCGGTGAGCTCGACCAGTTCGCCGGTCACCCGCTCCCAGGCGTCGAACACCGCCTGGTCGAACAGGTTGAGCGGGGGGTTGTGCAGGACGACGACGGCGACGTCGCCGTCCCGCTCGAGCCGGACGGGCGCAGTGGTCTCGGACACATGCCCACTCTGGCAGCCCGGAGCGACCTCAGCCGGGCGGCCAGCCCAGGCCGCGGCCGCCGAGCACGTGCAGGTGCACGTGGTGGACGGTCTGCCCGGCCTGCGGACCGGTGTTGGCCACGACGCGGTAACCGGGTTCGGCCGCCTCCGCCGTCACCAGGCCCTCCTGGACGGCGACGGCGTGCGCGGCGGCGACCAGCTCGGCGGTGAGCGCGGGGTCGGCGCCGGCCAGCGCACCGAGGGTGGCGTGGTGCTCCTTCGGGACCACCAGCACGTGCGTGGGCGCCTGCGGGTTGATGTCGCGGAAGGCGAGCGTGCGGTCGGTCTCCCGGACGACGTCCGGCGGGATCTCCCCGGCCACCATCCGGCAGAACAGGCAGTCGCTCGTCGGCTCGCTCACCCGGCCGACCTTAGGCGCACGACGGGAAGCGGAACCAGGAAGTACGTCCGGTGGGGCACAACCGGATCGCTCGGCTGCAGTCCGTGGCCCACCTGCCGACCACGTCACCGGGACGTCGAAGACACGGCGCACCGCGACCGTGGAGGAACCATGCGCATCGTCCCGTCCCGCCGCACCGTCCCCGACCCCGGCGCCGAGCTCGCCGAGGCCCGGTCCGACGTCACGGCGGTGACGCGGGTGCTCGCCGCCCTGGACCGTGCGTCGACCACCGCGGACGTCGCCCGGGCGGCCCTGGACACCGTGCGCGACTGCTTCGGCTGGGCCTACGGCTCCTACTGGCAGATCGCGCCCGAGGACGGCGCGCTGCACTTCGCCGTGGAGTCCGGCGACGCCGGGCAGGAGTTCCGCCAGGTCACCCTGACGGCGTCCTTCGCCGACGGCGTGGGGCTGTCCGGGCGGGCGTGGCGGGCCCGGGACCTGGTCTTCGTCGCCGACCTGGGCGAGCTCACCGACTGCGTCCGGGCGCCGGCCGCGCAGCGGGCGGGGGTGCGCAGCGGCATCTGCTTCCCGATCGTCCGGGACGGCGCCGTCGTCGGCACCATGGACTTCTTCACCACCGCGACGCTGTGCCCGACCCCGGAACGGCTGGACGTGCTCCGGGCGGTCGGGAAGCTGGTCTCGCAGGCCTTCTCCCGGGTCGCCGAGGGCGAGGCGCAGAAGCGGGCCGCCGGCGACGTCGCGGCGATCAACGGCCTGCTCCGCGGGCTCGCCCGGGCGCGCACGCAGGAGGAGACGCTGTCCATCGCGCTGGACACGATCCGGCGGGAGTTCGACTGGCACTACGGCTCGTACTGGGCGCTGGACTCCTCGACGAACGACCTGCGGTTCGCCCAGGAGTCCGGCGACCTGGGCCCGGAGTTCCGGCGGATCACGCTGGAGGCCGGCTTCGCCAGGGGCGTGGGTGTCGCCGGCCGGACCTGGGCGGCCGGCGAGCTGGTGTTCGTCGAGGACCTCGGCCAGGTGCACGACTGCGTCCGCGCCCCGGCTGCGCGCAACGCCGGCGTCCGTTCCGGGGTCTGCCTGCCGATCAGCGTCGGCGGCCGGATCGTCGGCACGATGGACTTCTTCGCCAAGCGCACGCTGGTCCTCGCCGACAGCCGGCGGGACGCGCTGCGCAACACCGCCTTCCTGATCTCCCAGACCCTGGAGCGGCTGGCCGCCACCCAGCGCATCGCCGACGCCGGCCGGGAGATGGTCGCCTCGATCGACGAGGTGGAGCGCAACGTCGCCGAGGCCACGAAGGTCGCCGGGGACGGCCAGCGGGTCGCCGGCGAGGCCGCTGGGTTCGTGGCCGGCCTGGGCCGCTCCAGCGCGGAGATCGACAAGGTGGTGAAGGTGATCACCGGGATCGCCGAGCAGACCAACCTGCTGGCGCTCAACGCGACCATCGAGGCCGCGCGGGCCGGGGAGGCGGGCAAGGGGTTCGCCGTGGTCGCCGGTGAGGTCAAGGAGCTGGCGCGGGAGACCGCCCAGGCGACCGAGGACGTCAGCAGCCGGGTGGCGGCGATCCAGGGCGACGTGCAGGACGTGGTGGGCGCACTCGCCTCGATCCGGGACATCGTCGAGCGGATCAACGAGACCCAGCACCTCATCGGGGGCGTGCTCACCGAGCAGGCGGCGGTCACCCGCAGCATCGTCGAGATGTCCTGACCCCCGGCCCACCAAGATGGCCACTTTGGTGGTCGGCGCGGCCGGGCGGGACGGCGTGGGTGGCCACCAACATGGCCATTTCGGTGGTCGGCGCGGCCGGGTGGGAGGGCGTGGGCGACGATGAGGCCGTCCCCGTCGTCCGCACCTCCAGGAGGTCCCCCGTGTCCGCACCCCAGCCCCATCCGAGGACGTAGTGAGCACCCGTCGCGCCGTCCGGTCGGGTGGTCTCGCAGAACGTGCACTCAGCAGGCGCGGCTTCCTGGCCGGGAGCGCCGCCGCCCTCGCTGCCGGGCTCGCCGCCTGCAGCCGGGAGTCCCCCGTGTCGTCGTCCGGGGGCGCGGCCGCCTCGACGTCCGGGTCGCGTGGCTCCCTGACCATCGGCGCCATCCCGGACCAGGACCCCGAGGTCCTGCAGCGCCTCTACGGCACGCTGGCCGACTCGATGTCCGAGGCACTCGACCTCGACGTCGTCTACCAGCCGGTCACCGACTACGGCGCCGCCGTCTCCCTCTTCCGCACCGGCGACCTCGACCTCGTCTGGTTCGGCGGGCTCACCGGCGTGCAGGGCCGGCTGCAGACCCCCGGCGCCGAGCCGATCGCCCAGCGCGACATCGACGAGTCGTTCACCTCGGTCTTCGTCGTCAACCCCGCCACCGGGCTCACCCCGGCCGACGACCTGACCCCGCTGGCCGACCTGCGGTTCACCTACGGCAGCGAGACCTCGACGTCCGGCCGGCTCATGCCCGCGTACTTCCTGTCCGAGCAGAGCGTCGACCCGCAGGGCTTCCCCGGCGGCCCCGGGTTCTCCGGCTCGCACGACGCGACCATCTCGCTGGTCTCCTCCGGCAGCTACCAGGCCGGGGTGCTCAACGAGCAGGTGTGGAACGCGCGGGTCGAGGACGGGACGGTCGACCCCGCGGCGGTCGTGCAGTACGCCCGCACCCCGGCCTACCACGACTACCACTGGCTGCTCAGCCCGCAGGCGGTGGAGCGGCTCGGCGACGACCTGCCCGACCGGCTGCTCGAGTACCTCACCGGCCTGCCCGCCGGCGGTGAGGTGCTGGAGCTGTTCGGCGCCGGGTCCTTCATCCCGACCGAGGCCGCGAACTACACCCAGATCGAGGCGATCGGCCGCGACCTGGGGCTGATCAGCTGACCGCCGTCCTCCGGCTGGACGGCGTCGAGGTCCGCTACGGCACCACCCGCGCCCTGGCCGGCGTCGACCTCACCGTCGACGCCGGCCAGCGGGTGGCCCTCGTGGGGCCGTCGGGTGCGGGCAAGTCGACGCTGCTCGGGCTGGTCAACGGCTCGGTGCCGGCCACCGCCGGCTCGGTCCAGGTGCTCGGGGCGGACCCCACCGCGCTGCGCGGCCGGGCCCAGCGGCAGCTGCGCGCGCGGGTCGGCACCGTCCACCAGCACCTGGAGCTGGTGGGTCAGCTGCGGGTGGTGCACAACGTCAACGCCGGGCGGCTGTCGGATTGGCCGGCCTGGCGGGCGGCGTGGTCGCTGGTGCGCCCCCAGGGGGTGCCCGAGGTGCTCGCCGCGCTGGAGCGGGTCGGCCTGGCCGACCGGGTGTTCGAGCGCACCGAACGGCTCTCCGGCGGCCAGCGGCAACGGGTCGCACTCGCCCGGCTGCTCGTGCAGCAGCCGGAGCTGGTGCTCGCCGACGAGCCGGCGTCGGCGCTGGACCCGGTGCTGGCCGAGCGTGCCCTCGCCCTGCTCTCCAGGCTCGCCGCCGAGCGGGGTGGCGCGCTGATCGCCTCGCTGCACGACCCGGCGCTGGCGCTGCGGCACTGCACGCGGGTGGTCGGCCTGGTCGAGGGCCGGGTGGTGCTCGACGCGCCCGCGGCCGCGCTCACGGTCGGGGACCTGGCCGACTTCTACGGCGCCCCGCGGTGACCGCCGTCCTGGACCGGCCGGAGGCGCCCCCACGGCTGCGCCGGGTACGGACCCGGTGGGCGTGGGGGCTGGGGGCGCTCGCCGTCGTCGGCTGGTCGCTGGCCGGGGCCGGGGCGTTCGCCGGCGACGTCGTCAACCCGGCGGGTGCCGGGCAGTTCGGCCGGTTCGCCTCCGCCGCCCTCTTTCCCGCCCTGGACGGTGCGTTTCTGCGCGTGCTCGCCGACTCGGTGCTGGTCACCGTCGCCTACGCCGCCCTGGGGGCCGCGCTGGCGGTGCTGCTGGGCGCGGTCGGTGCGGTGGCGGTCGCCCGCACCACCTGGGGACGGCGCCGGCTGGGCTGGACGCTGTCCCGGGGCGTGCTCGCCGTCCCCCGGGGCCTGCACGAGGCGGTGTGGGGACTGCTGCTGGTCAACCTGCTGGGTCTGGACCCGTGGGTCGGGGTGCTCGCGATCGGCGTCCCCTACGGCGCGGTGACCGCCAAGGTCTTCGCCGACCTGCTCGACGAGGTGCCGCGCGGGAGCTACGAGGCGCTGCTGGCCGGCGGGGTGGGGCGGGTGCCGGCCGCGCTGTACGGGCTGCTGCCCCCGGCCTCGGGTGGGCTGCTGTCCTACTCCTTCTACCGGCTGGAGTGCGCGGTCCGCTCGGCCGTGGTGCTCGGGCTGATCGGCGCCGGCGGGCTGGGCTACCAGCTGCTGCTGTCGTTCAGCTCGCTGCGCTGGGAGCAGGTCTGGTCGTGCGTGTACGCGCTGGCGCTGCTGTGCCTGCTCGCCGACGTCGGCGGCCGCGCGGTGCGGCGCCGGGTGGCCGACCCGCGCTCCGCCGGGGACCAGCTGCGCCGGGACCCGGCGCTCACCGCCGCCGTCGTCGGCACGCTGGCCGCGGTCGTCTGGTCGTGGTGGTACCTGGCGATCTCCCCGGCCACGCTGGTCTCCGACCGCACCGGGGAACAGCTGCGCTACGTGCTGGCCGCCGCCTGGCCCCCGGACGTCGACGGGCCGCTGCTGTCCGCGGTCGCGACCGCCGCGGTCGACACGGTGCAGATGTCGGTGATCGCGATCGCCGTGGCCACGGCCGGGGCGGTGCTGCTGGCCGGGGTGGCCGCGCACCCGCCGCGGCGGGCACCGCTGCTGCGGCGGCTGGCCGGGAGCGCCGTCCGGGTGGCCCTGCTGCTGCTGCGGGCCGTGCCGCCGCCGGTGTGGGCGCTGGTGCTGCTGTTCGTGCTGCTGCCGGGGATCCTCCCCGGGGCGCTGGCGCTGGGCGTCTACACCCTCGGCGTGCTGGGGCGGCTGGCCGCGGAGGCCACCGAGGAGCTGGACCCGCGGCCCCGGGCGGCGCTGACCGCGCTGGGTGCCGGGCCGGTGGCGGGCTGGCTGTACGGGGTGCTGCCGGCGGCGACCGGGCCGGTGCTGGCGTTCGCGCTGTACCGCTGGGAGGTGGCGATCCGGGACACCGTGCTGGTCGGGCTGCTGGGGGCCGGCGGGCTCGGCGCGCTGCTGGCCAGCCAGGTGGCCGCCTTCGACTGGGGCGCGGTGACCACCGTGCTGGTGGCGCTCGTGCTGCTGACCGCCGCCGTCGACCTGGTCAGCGCCCGCGCCCGCTCGGCCCTGCGCTGAGGCCACCGCCGGCCGACTGAGCAGTCGAGGCCGCCGTCCCCGGCGTGTCCCGCCGTGTCGACGACCTCAACTGCGCACTCGGCGTGCCGTCAGGCCCAGCGGGTGCGGGCGGACAGCGCGGCGAGGGCGGCGGCGCCGGCGGTCGACGTCCGCAGGACCTCGGGCCCCAGCCGGACCGAGTGCGCGCCGGCCGCCCGGAAGGCGACCACCTCGCCGTCGGTCAGCCCGCCCTCGGGGCCGACGATCACCGCGACCGTGCCGGTGGACGGCACGTCGAGCTTCGCGAACGGCTGGCGGGCCTGCTCGTGCAGCACCAGGGCCAGGTCGACGTCGGCGAGCATCCCGCACACCTGCCGGGTGCTCATCGGCGCGGTCACCTCGGGCACCCGCGGCCGGCGGGCCTGCTTGGTCGCGGCCCGCGCGGCCGAGCGCCACTTGGCCAGGCCCTTGTCGACCCGGTCCTCCCGCCACCGGGTGACGCAGCGGGCCGCGGTCCACGGCACGATCCGGTCGACGCCCAGCTCGGTGGCCAGGTCGACGGCGAGCGGGCCCCGGTCACCCTTGGGCAGCGCCTGCACCAGCACGAACTCCGGCTGCGGCGCGGGCACCTCGTGCCGGGCGAGCACCTGCACCCGCAGCGCCGACCCCTCGGCGGCGAGCACGGAGCCCTCGACCAGCAGCCCCTTGCCGTCGCCCACCCGGACCCGCTCACCGGCCCCGAGCCGCAGCACGTCGACGGCGTGCCGGCCCTCGGCGCCGTCCACGGTCAGGACGTCGCCGCCGGGCACCTCGTCGAGCAGGAAGAGCGGGGCGCCGTCGGCCGCGAGTGCGTCCGGGGCCTCGCTCATCGGCCGTTGAAGGCGTCGCGCACCCGGGTGAACAGGCCGCCGTGGTTCGCGCTGTTGCCGTCGCTGAGGTCCTCGCCGCGGAGCCCGGCGAGCTCGCGCAGCAGCTCGGCCTGCCGGCCGTCGACCCGGGTGGGCGTCTGCACGTCCAGGTGCACGAGCAGGTTGCCCCGGCCGGTGCCGCGCAGCCGCGGGGCGCCGTGGGCGCGCAGGGTGAGCACGGTGCCGGACTGGGTGCCGGCCTTGATCGACAGGTCCTCGTTGCCGTCGAGGGTCTCCAGCTTCAGCGTGGTGCCCAGCGCGGCCGCGGTCATCGGCAGTGTGACCCGGCAGTGCAGGTCCTCGCCGTCGCGGGTGAAGACGTCGTGCGGGCGCTCGCGGACCTCGACGTAGAGGTCGCCGGCGGGGCCACCACCGGGGCCGACCTCGCCGTAGCCGGCGAGCCGGATCCGCATGCCGTCCTCGACGCCGGCCGGGACCTTGACGGGGATCGTGCGGCGGGAGCGCACCCGCCCGTCACCGGCGCACTTGGGGCACGGGTGCGGGATGACCTGGCCGGTGGCCTGGCAGGTGGGGCACGGGCGGCTGGCGATGACCTGACCGAGGAAGGAGCGCTGCACGCTCTGCACCTCGCCGCGGCCGTTGCAGGTGGAGCAGGTCTCCGGGTGGGTGCCCGGCGCGGTGCCGGCACCGGTGCAGGCGTCGCAGAGCACGGCGGTGTCGACGGTGACCTCGGTCGTGGTGCCGAAGACGGTCTCGTCGAGGTCCAGGTCGACCCGGATCAGCGCGTCCTCGCCCTCACGGGTGCGGCCACGCGGCCCGCGGGCGGCACCCCCGCCGAAGAAGGCGTCCATGATGTCGCCGAGCCCGCCGAAGCCGGCGGCGTTGCCGAACGGGCTCCCACCGCGACCGCCGTTGGTGTCGTAGGGGTCACCGCCCAGGTCGATGATCCGCCGCTTCTCCGGGTCGGTCAGCGCCTCGTAGGCCCGGCTGACCTCGCCGAACTTCTCCTTCGCGCCCGGGTCGGGGTTGACGTCGGGGTGGAGGTCGCGGGCCATCCGGCGGTAGGCGCGCTTGATCTCGGTGTCGCTGGCTCCCTGGGCAAGGCCCAGCACGCCGTAGTAGTCGGTTGCCATGAAGCGTTCTCAGTCCTCAGCTCTCGGCCAGCAGATGGCCGACGTAGCGGGCCACGGCTCGTACCGCGGCGATGTTCCCTGCGTAGTCCATCCGGGTGGGGCCGACGACACCCAGGCCACCGAGCGCCTGGTCGCCGGACCCGTACCCCACGGAGACGAACGACGCGGCGGTCAGCGCCTCGTGCTCGTTCTCCTCGCCGATGCTCACCGTCACCGTGCTGGGGCCCACCTCGGCCATCAACCGCAGGACGACCACCTGTTCTTCCAACGCCTCCAGCAACGGCCGGACGGTGCCGGGGAAGTCCAGCGCGCTGCCCTGCGCGAGGTTCGCCGTCCCGCCGATGACCAGCCGGTCCTCCGAGGGCTCGACCAGGGTCTCCAGCAGGGTGGCGCTGACCGCGGCGACCAGCGGGCGCAGGTGCGGGGCGGAGCTGTCGACCAGGTCGCCGACCTTGTCGCTGGCCTCGGCCAGCTTCGCGCCGGTGAACGCGGCGTTGAGCAGTGCACGCAGCTCGGCGACCGTGTCGGCCTCGGTGTCGACCGGCACCTCCACCACGCGCTGCTCGACCCGGCCGGTGTCGGTGATCAGCACCATCAGCAGCCGGGACGTCGACAGCGGCACGAGCTCCAGGTGCCGGACGGCGCTGCGCGCCAGCGTCGGGTACTGGACGACGGCCACCTGGCGGGTCAGCTGGGCCAGCAGCCGGACGCTGCGGCCGAGCACGTCGTGCAGGTCGACCGCGCCGTCGAGGAACTTCTCGATCGCCTTGCGCTCGGCGGCCGACAGCGGCTTGATCGCGCTGAGCCGGTCGACGAAGAAGCGGTAGCCCTTGTCGGTGGGCACCCGGCCGGCACTGGTGTGCGGCTGGGTGATGTAGCCCTCCTCCTCCAGCACCGCCATGTCGTTGCGGATCGTGGCCGGACTCACCCCGAGGTCGTACCGGGCGGCCAGCGCCTTGCTCCCCACCGGGTCGTTGGTGGAGACGTAGTCCTGGACGATCGCCCGCAGCACCCGCAGGCGCCGGTCGTCGTGCGCCACGGCTGACACCTCCCGTACCGGTTCGACGTGGTCGGCGGTGGCTGCCCAGGGCAGGTGCCTGGCACTCGCGCGGACCGAGTGCCAGCATACGACCGCGCTCCGCCGCCGTCCTCCGGCTCGTGGCGCGACCCTCCCGGATGGGAACGATCCCGGCACGCCGGGCGTCGGCGACCACCTCCGGACCCCACTAGGGTGGCTGTCGTCGACGACCCCACCGGGGGGCCGGGGAGCGGGAGGCTCAGCCCTGATCTTCAAGGCGGTGCGCGACGGACGCCCCTATCCCGACCACGGCTTCTCCACCCGCGACTGGGCGATGATCCCGCCCCGGCAGATCCGGATGGACACCCTCGTCACCACCAAGCGTGAGCTGGCCCTCGACACGCTGCTCGCCGACGACTCGACCTTCTTCGGCGACCTGTTCCCGCACGCGGTCCAGTGGCACGGGGAGACGTACCTGGAGGACGGCCTGCACCGGGCCCTGCGCGCCGCCCTGCAGCAGCGCAACGTCATCCACGTCCGGGTGCTCGACCTCGACTCGCTGATGCCCGCCGCCGACCAGGACACCACCGCCAGCGCGCGCTGACGGCCCCCTCGCCGGGGCCCGCCCCGAGCGGAGCGAGAGGTGGGGGGCGAGGGGGTCCTCCTAGAGCCAGCCCTTCTCCTCCGCCACCCGGGCCGCCTCCACCCGGGTCCGCGCCCCGGTCTTGCCGATCGCCGAGGACAGGTAGTTCCGCACCGTCCCCTCGCTCAGGTACAGCCGCCCGGCGATGTCGGCGACGGTCGCCCCGTCGGCCGCCGCCCGCAGCACGTCGGCCTCCCGGCCCGAGAGCGGTGTCGCGCCGATCGCCAGCGCCGCGGCAGCCAGGTCGCGGTCGATCACCCGCTCCCCGGCCATCACCGCCCGGATGCCGCGGGCCAGCTCGGCCACCGGTGAGTCCTTGACCAGGAAGCCGGCGGCGCCGACCTCCATCGCCCGGCGCAGGAACCCCGGCCGGCCGAAGGTGGTGAGGACGACGGCGCGCACCTCCGGCAGCTCGGCGGCCAGCTCCCGGGCCGCCTCGAGCCCGTCCTGCCCCGGCATCTCGATGTCCAGCAGCGCCACGTCGGGCCGGCACCCGCGCGCGGCCTCGAGCACCTCGTCGCCGCGACCCACCTCGGCGACCACCTCGATGTCCTCCTCCAGGTCCAGCAGCGCCCGCAGCGCACCCCGCACCAGCGCCTGGTCCTCGGCCAGCAGCACCCGGATCGTCATGCGGTCACCGACACGGGCAGCAGCGGCACCGTGGCCTGCAGCCGGTACCCACCGCCGTCCACCGGGCCCGCGACCAGGTCACCGCCCAGCGCGCCGACCCGCTCCCGCAGCCCGGCCAGCCCCGACCCCGGCGTCGTGCCCAGCACGGTGACCGGGTCGTGCGCGCCCCGGCCGTCGTCGGTCACCGTCAGCACCGCGCGCACCCCGTCCTCGGCCAGGTCGACCGTCACCGTGCCGGCCCGGCTGTGCCGCAGCACGTTCGTCGTCGCCTCGCGCACCACCCAGCCCAGTGCCGCGTCGACCGTGCCGGGCAGCGCGGGCACCCGGTCGGGCAGCCGGACGTCGATCCCGGCCCCGGTCAGCGCGGAGCGCGCCTCGGCGAGCGCCTGCGCGCAGGTGACCTGCCGGTAGCCGCTGACCGCGTCGCGCACCTCGGCCAGCGCCCGGCGGGCGGCCTCCTCGACGTCGGCCATCTCCGCCGCCGCGCGCGCCGGGTCGGCCTCGGCCAGCCGGCGGGCCAGCTCGCTCTTGAGCGCGATGAGGGACAGCGAGTGGCCGAGCAGGTCGTGCAGGTCGCGGGCGAAGCGCAACCGCTCCTCGGTGACCGCGTTGCGGGCCAGCTCCTCGCGGGCCTCCTGCAGCTCCCGGTTCACGGTGATCAGGTAACCGGTGCCCCGGATGCCGAACGCGGTGAGCAGGCAGAGCGGCGGCAGGAACAGCTGCCCGGAGACCTCGTCGGCGAGGATCACCGCGAGGCAGAGCAGCGCCGCGGCGATCACCGCCGGCCACACCCAGCGCCACGGCAGCGCGGCGGCGGCCGCGGCCGACACGTAGATCATCAGTCCGGCCCAACTGGCGCCGAACCCGACGACGAGGGCGACGGCCAGCGAGGTCATCACCACGAAGTCCGGCCGCAGCGCCCGGGGCCGGCCGAGCCGGCCGATCACCCGCAGGTAGACGACGGTGAAGGCGATCAACCCCAGCCAGCCGACCCAGCGGGCCGGTGCCGGGCGGTCGGTGGTCACCAGGTCGGCGATCGGGAAGTACTGGAACAGCAGCCACGGCACCGCCCAGATGGCCTGACCCCACCAGCTGGACCGGTTCACCGGACGGACCGTAGCGCCCCGCAGCCACGCCACAGCTCAGCCCGCCACCGCGTGCAGCGGGCGCCGCCGGGCGACGGCCAGCGCCGCGGCGGCGAACAGGACGCCGTACCCCGCGAGCACGAGCACCGGGGTGCCGGCGAACGTGCCCGCCGCGACGTCCCGGCCCAGCTCGGCGAACCAGTACGACGGCAGGGTGCGGGCCACCGTGGCCATGCCCGCCGGGAAGAGCTCGACCGGGAACCAGAGCCCACCCAGCGCGGCGAGCACCGTGCCCAGGATGCCGATGGCCGCCCCCGCGGCCTGGGCGTCCAGCGCCAGCCCCACCGCCACGCCGAGGGCGACGAACACCACCGCCCCGGCCCACAGTGACCCGACCAGCGCCAGCCAGGTGCCCAGGCCGAGGTCGACGCCGTTGACGAACCGGCCGACCAGGGCCACGACGACGAGGCTGGGCAGCACCAGCAGGGCACCGACCACGACGTCGACGGCGAACACCGAGCCGGTCGGCACCGGGGTCACCCGCAGCTGCCGCAGCCAGCCGGAGGAGCGGTCGAAGGCCATCCGGATCGTCGCGCCCAGCGCCGCACCGATCGCGCCGTAGGCCATCATCGAGACCAGCACCGAGCCGGCGACGTCCTGGTAGTCGGTCGCCCCTGCCTGCCCACCGATGACCTTGGTGAAGAAGACGGTGAACAACGCCGGCAGCAGCACGGTGAAGAAGAGGTACTGCCGGTTGCGCCCCACCCGGCGGAGCTGGAAGAACAGCAGATCGGTCATCGGAGCGCTCCGTTCGCGGTCGTCAGGTCGGAGGTGAGGTGCAGGAAGGCCTGTTCGAGGCTGGCGCCGCGCACCTCCAGGTCGGGCAGCCCGGTGCGGCTGGCCAGCAACGCGCGCAGGGTGGCCTCGGCGTCGGTGGTGTTGAGCTCCACCAGGTCGCCCTCCCCGCCGATCCCGGTCACGCCGGGCATCGCGGCCAGCCCGTCCCGCGGGCCGGGGCAGCGGAACCGGACGGTGCGCCCGGCGATGCGGGACTTGATCTTCGCCGCCGTCCCGTCGGCGAGGACCCGTCCGCCGGCCACCACCACGACCCGGTCGGCGACCGCGTCGGCCTCGTCCAGGTGGTGGGTGGCGAAGACGACGGTGTGCCCGCGGTCGGCCAGCCCGCGCATCGTCGTCCAGAAGGCCTGCCGGCCCTTGACGTCCATCGCGGAGGTCGGCTCGTCCAGCAGCAGCAACGGCGGTGCGCCGGCCAGGGCGAGGGCGAGCAGCACCCGCTGGCGCTGCCCGCCGGAGAGCGCGTCGACCCCCCGGTCGAGCAGCCCGGCGATGCCGGCGGTGGCGGCGAGGTCCGCCAGCGGCCAGGGGTCGGCGTAGCGGCGGCGCACCAGCGCGAGCACCTCACCGACGCGCGCCTCGCTGGGCAGCCCGCCGTGCTGCAGCATCGCGCCGACGCCGCCGGCCTGCAGCGCGGCGGCCGGCTCGCGGCCGAGCAGCCGGACCGTCCCGGCGGCCGGGCGGAAGAGGCCCAGCGCGGCGTTGACGACGGAGGACTTCCCGGCTCCGTTGGAGCCGAGCAGG